>CACXEN010000150.1 GCA_902766675.1 uncultured Erysipelotrichaceae bacterium | reverse complement strand
GCAGGAAAGATTACATGCAAACAATTTAATTCTCTTCCTGTTTTATCTAAATTTAAACTTTCTTTATGTGCTTTCGTATAGGCTTCCATAATCTCTAATTGTTCAGAAAGTGATTTTTCTGGAGCAATCTTTTTAGAAACACTTACATTTTGTGCACCTTCAATATTGATATGTGCCATGATTATGTCCTCTCCACATTCAATTTAGCACTACTGTTCATTATTGTCCATATTTATTCATATTTGTTCACATTCAATCAAGAAAAAAATCCCTTGAAAGGGACTTTCATAATGATATTAATGAATCATCATCTACTTCTACACAAATTATTCCACATTCTTAAGTGCTTCCGTTAATGGAACTTTTCTTATTTGCCACATATCTAAAAATGAAACTACGAGATAGGACACTAGCATCACAACAATCATTTTTAACTTATGCAAAATTGATATCTTCTTTTAGTCAAGTATTCTTCCATCTCTTGAAATAGTTACTACCTGCCATGGTATAAATTTACCACTATTTCTTAGTGCATTTTCTGCTGCAATTTGAAGACCTCCACAACAAGGTACCTCCATGCGTACAATAGATACACTCTTGATATCATTATCTCTAATAATCGCTGTTAACTTCTCTGTATAATCAACTCCATCCAACTTTGGACATCCAATAAGAGTTATCTTACCTTTCATGAAATCCTCATGCATATTGGCATAAGCATAAGCTGTACAATCTGCAGCGATTAAAAGTTTCGCACCTTCATAGAATGGTGCTTCTGTAGGAAGAAGCTTAATTTGACAAGGCCATTGACCAAGTCTAGAAATAGATCTCATATTGGATTGGTTTGTTTCTGGGGTTTCTTGTGGTGATTCGAATTGCATCATCTTTGAGCCTGGACATCCACCTTCATGATTATGTTCAATCTTTTTCTCCTCTTCTTTCTTTGCTTGATTGGCCTTTACTGCTTCCTCATCATATGCAGGAGCTTCTCTTTCCTCAAATGTGATAGCTCCAGTTGGACAATTTGGTAAACAATCCCCAAAACCATCACAGAAATTCTCTCTTGTTAGCTTTGCCTTGCCATTTATTATATCTATAGCACCTTCATGACATGCTTCTGCACATATGCCACATCCATTGCACTTTTCTTCATCTATGTGGATTATCTGTCTAATCATTTCATTCTCCTCCTATTGTTTTTTTCATATCTTACTTGATTATTATCAATCAAAATTGCTTATTGATTAAGATACATAATATCACAAATCTATTGTTACTATAATTGTCACACTTTTATTTATTGCATTATTTCATAACTACATTTTAAAGATTAAATATCAGGAATAAACTTATCTTTCTTCTATTTTCATAGTCGCATCAAGTTGTATACTTATCATTAGGGAGGACAACACGTGAGTATATTTACAGGCAAAGAAAAATTGAAATTAGGTTTTGGTTTAATGCGCCTACCTCGAAGAGAAGATGAAAGCATCGATATTGAAGAAACAAGTAAGATGGTTGATGCATTTATCGAAGCTGGCGGAACATATTTTGATACAGCTTTTGTATATGAAGGAAGTGAAGAAGCAATCAGACAAGCATTGGTTGAACGCTACCCTCGTGATAACTATACTCTCGCTAGCAAATGCATGATTATGCCTAATTCTTCTACAACAATGGAAGAAGCAAAAAAAGAAATAGAAATCAGTTTAGAAAGAACTGGCGCCAAATATTTCGATTATTATTTAATTCATGCAATACAACGTGGCAATTACCAAAAATATGAAGAATATGGCATATGGGATTATGTCAAAGAATTAAAAGAAAAAGGACTCACCAAACATTATGGTTTTTCTTTCCATGGTGATCCCGAATTATTAGAAGAACTTCTACAAAAACATCCTGATGTAGAATTTGTACAATTACAAATCAATTATGCTGACTGGGAGAATCCTGGTGTTGCAAGCAAAATCAATTATGAAACATGTAAAAAACACAATAAACCAGTTGTTGTTATGGAACCAGTTAAAGGTGGTATATTAGCTGATCCTATTGATTCAGTAAAAGAAATATTACAACAAGCAAATCCAAATGTTAGCTATGCGTCATGGGCATTACGCTATGTTGCTAGCTTAGATAATTTACTTGCTGTATTAAGTGGCATGAGTTCTTTAAAACAAATGGAAGATAATTTATCCTTTATGAAGGATTTCAAACCATTAACAGAAGAAGAATACAAAACAATTCAAAAAGCCCAAGCTGCAATAGATGCTGATAAAGCTATCGCATGTACAGCTTGCCACTATTGCACAAAGGGTTGCCCAATGAATATTCCTATCCCAGAAATATTCAATGTAGAAAATAGAAAAAAAGGTAGTCCTGAATTCCGTACCAAACGTGAATATACGATTGTTACACAAGATAAAGGTAAAGCTAGTGACTGCATTATGTGTGGCCAATGCGAAAATGCTTGCCCACAACACTTACCTATCATCAGTCTATTAGAACAATGTCGTACTCTTGAGTAATCAAAAACAAGTGTAAATCACTTTCGTGAAATACACTTGTTTTATTTTTCATTGAATATCATAGAGAACTATAATGAATCATTCACTTCTACTTATGTTGATTTGCTTCCTTACTTTTTCTAATTCGCTCTGACGAAATGACTGCATAGATAATAGCGCCAAGGGTAAGCGGAATCTGAAGCAGATTAATTCTACTATTTTTAAGAATTACAGATATCTTAATAACGATAAAAATAAGACACAAAAGAAAGAAAACGATTGCTGTTTGTCTATAAAATGGTCTCTTATCCATTGTTTCTCTTTCCTGCTTTGTTGCATAAATATACTCATTATTGAACAAGAAACCTTTATTGTTGAAGCTTCTAAAACTGATTATCGCCATACCTATTGCACAAATAGATGTGATACTTGCCACAATCCAATCAAGTGTAGTCATATGGTCCTCCCTTTTTTTATATTCATGCGCATCTTATAAAGATGCTATTAAACTATCGTGCTATTTTTAGTATTGAGATATGACTTTATCAATCTTATTCCATAAATAATCGTAAGAATAATACACATCAACAATGTCATAATAAGAAAGATATCTCTATTACCTGTTTCAATTATTTCTTTTAAACAAAAGAAT
>CACXEN010000149.1 GCA_902766675.1 uncultured Erysipelotrichaceae bacterium | reverse complement strand
AGATAAAAATCTAGTGGTATTTGTGGCTGATACAGTAGACGCAAAGGATTTTAAAAAACTATTAGAAAAAGAACCGGAATATGAAAAGGAATTTGAAGATTTTACTTTCTATACAAATACAATGAGCGCATATTCATATACATATTGGTCAGTGCCATACATTATTGGTGGGCAATGGATTGAAAGTGGCGAAAAACTAAGTGACTACGGCAAAAGAAATGTAGAAGATTCTAGAATTCTAAATCACTTAGAAAAAGAAGATTATGAAATCGGTTTATATACAAACAGTATTAATTATTCTAAGACAGATACTTCACGATTTGTTAATTTCGTAGAAGGGGGAGTTACTGTTTGGAGAACAGCATATTTAGAAAGTGCATATAGACTTTGTTGGTATAAATATGCGCCATATTATTTAAAACAATACTCTGGTGTAAAAATGAGTATGTTCAGTAATCTGTTGGTTTTCACAGGCGATAAAGAAAATGAACCATTTATCTTAGAACCTACAGAATTTTATAAGAGTTTAAAAGAGCATGATATTAAAGTATCTGATAAAAAACAATTTAAACTCATTCACTTTGATGGTGCACATCCACCATATAACTTTGATGAAAATGTAAATTATATTGGTGAAGATAAAGGCACATATGAATTGAATATCAAAGCCACAAATACTGTCTTAAAGGATTATTTAGATAAGTTGAAATCAAGTGGAGTATATGATGATACTGCAATTGTGATTATTTCTGATCATGGTTTTAATCCAGAAAAGAATCAGGCTGGTAAATACAAAACAAGCAAAAGACAAAACCCATTTATGTTGGTAAAAGGTGCTCATGAACATCATGATTTCAAATATGATGATCGACCAATTGAATTCTTAGATTTACAGGAAGCATATAAAAATTTATTAGATGGAAAAACAGAAGAGGAAGTATTTGATGTGCCTGATGGTGTGCGTAAAAGGACATATTATATTTCGGAAGGATCTGTATTTAGAATTTTAGAAACAGAAGGACATGCTTCAGATAGTGATGCATTAGAAGATACAGGAATAACAATAAGAAAAGTTGAATAATTTGTTAAAATAGAGAAAAGCATATTACAAATAGAAAGCTAAATATACATGAAAAAATACGATTACTTAATTGTTGGATCAGGATTGTTTGGTTGTGTGTTTGCACATGAAGCAACAAAAATCGGTAAGAAATGCCTGGTCATTGAAAAAAGAAATCACTTAGGTGGCAACATCTATAATGAAGATGTTGAGGGAATACACGTGCATAAATATGGTGCACATATTTTTCATACATCCAATGAAGAAGTATGGAATTATGTGAATGAACTAGTGTCGTTTAATAACTATGTCAATTCACCAATTGCGAATTATCATGGGGAAAAATATAATCTCCCTTTTAACATGAATACATTTGAACAAATGTGGGGTGTAAAAACAGCAGAGGAAGCGAAAGCAATTATTGAGAAACAAAAATCAGTAATAAAAGATGAACCAAAAAATCTTGAGGAGCAAGCTATCTCTTTGGTTGGTACAGATATCTATGAAAAACTAGTAAAAGGCTATACTGAGAAACAATGGGGAAGGGATTGCAAAGATTTACCGGCATTTATTATTAAACGTTTACCAGTTCGTTTCATTTATGATAACAACTATTTCAATGATACATATCAAGGCATACCTATTGGTGGCTATAATACAATCATTGAAAAATTATTAGAAGGTTGCGATACAGAAGTAAATGTAGACTATTTAGAACATAAAGAAGAATACAATGAGAAAGCCGACAAAGTTGTATATACAGGTACATTAGACGCATATTTTAATTATCAATTTGGAAAATTAGAATATCGCAGTTTAAGATTTGAAACAGAGCTTTTAGACCAGCCAGATTATCAAGGTACTGCTGTGATGAATTATACGGATCGAGAAACTCCATATACAAGAATTATTGAGCATAAATATTTTGAATTTGGTACGCAACCAAAAACAGTAATCACAAAAGAGTATCCACAAGATTGGCAAGAGGGAATGGAACCATACTATCCAGTAAATGATGAAAAGAACCAGAACTTATATCAAAAATATAAGGAACTGGCAGACAAAGAAGAGAATGTAATATTTGGTGGAAGATTAGCAGAATATAAATATTATGATATGGATAAAACAATTGAGTCTGCATTAAATAAATGGAAAGAAATAACCGAGAGTTAGTATACTCTCGGTTATTCTGTAAAGTGACCTTCTTCAGATTTTAGTTTTCGATTCATCAGTTTTGCGATGATTTCTTTTGTGTTTCCGTGATTATAAAGCACATCATATACTGCATTTGTGATTGGCATATCTATGCCTTTCTTTTGTGCTTCTTCATAAATGATTTTACAAGCTGCAACACCTTCAACAGTACGCTTGTTTTCTTTCCAGAATCTATCAGCGTTACCGTCTTTACCAATTTGTAGGCCGGCTGTGAAATTTCTTGAATGCATAGAGCTGCATGTAACAATAAGATCACCTACACCATCTAGACCAAGATAAGTGGAAGGGTTGCCTCCTTGCGAAATACCGAATCTTGTCATTTCTGCTAAGCCTCTAGTAATTAATGCGGCACGTGCATTATCACCTTGGCCAATACCAGCAAGGATGCCGGAAGCAATTGCCATAATGTTTTTGATTGCGACGCCATATTCAGCGCCAATCACATCTGTATTTCTATATACTCTGAAGTATTCATTTGAGAACATGTTTTGAATTAGTTTCGCAGCTTCTTCATCACTACTAACTGCATTTACAACTGTTAGCATTCTTTCTACAACTTCTTCAGCATGAGATGGGCCAATGAGCGAAATGATTCCTGTTCTTTTTTCGGCAGGTACCACATCTGCGATGACCTCACTCAATCTTTTGTGAGAAACTGGATGAAAACCTTTTGCGACATTGATAATGTATACAGGTTTTTCTAATACTTCT
>CACXEN010000148.1 GCA_902766675.1 uncultured Erysipelotrichaceae bacterium | reverse complement strand
TGATCTCCCATTCCACGAAGTGCGAAGAAATCAGCGAGTGGAACACCTGAAATATTTGCATTAGACCAAGAAACGATTTCACTATCCCCATGTTCACCAATGACATATGCATGGACACTACGTGAATCAACATCTAATTTTGTGCCAATAAGATAACGTAAACGTGCTGTATCTAAGACTGTTCCTGAACCAAATACTCTGCCCTTTGGTAAACCTGATTTGATAGATGCATAATATGTAAGAATATCCACTGGGTTAGCGACTATCAACAACACACCTTCACAGTTTTGTTTTGCGATTTCTGCCATGATACCACTATGGATACTAATATTCTTTTTAATTAAATCTAATCTTGTTTCACCTGGTTTTTGTGCAGCTCCTGCTGTTACTACAATGATAGCTGCATCTTTAATATCATCATAATCCCCTGCATGTATACGCATTGCTGTATTAACTGCTGAACCATGGCCAATGTCCATTGCTTCACCTTCAGCTTTATCTTTCATTACATCAATCAAAACCATTTCTGAAAATAATCCTGATTGCATCAATGCGAAGGCACTAGATGACCCTACAAATCCGCAGCCAATCACTGCTACTTTACGAAAATTAATACTCATTTTTTTACTCCTTTCAGCTTATACCCTTTACTATTATACTCGATTAAAAAGTACTTATCACGTAATGTGATAAGCACTATTATTTTATTCGATTACATTACCATCAATCAGTACACATTCGACTATTGAATCTGATACGAGTGGTGAACCATTACAAATTACAATATCTGCATCTTTTCCTTTTTCTAATGAACCAACTCGATCAGCAATACCAATATGTTTTGCAGGATTGATTGTGATAGCTTTTAAAGCTTCATATTCATCCATACCTGCTTTTACTGCTAGACCAGCACATAATGTTAAATATTCTTGTGGTATAACTGGCGAGTCAGTAATGATAGATACTTGGCAACCAATTTCATTTAATACTTTTGGTGTAGTCCATGATTTATTTTGCAATTCAAATTTTGAGGCATGTGTTAATGTTGGACCTACTGCCATTGGAATATCTGTATATTCTTTTAATTTATCTGCGATTAAATGCCCTTCTGTAACATGTTCTAATGTTAATAGAACATCAAATTCTTTGGCGATACGTATTGCAGTTAAAATATCATTTGCTTGATGTGCATGTATCTTCAAAGGAATCTCTTTTTTTAGAACTGGAATCATTGATTCACATTTATAATCAAATGCAGGCAGTTTACTTGCATCATCTTTTGCGAGTTCTTTCTTTGATAAATATTCTTTGGCACGCAATAACATATTACGCATCACAGCTGCAGTAGACATTCTTGCGAAGTTTCCTTTTTCACGATATACGCGCTTTGGATTTTCACCTAAAGCACCTTTCATCGCAATTGGTTCTTTGATAATCATATCATCCACGCAGATACCTGTTGTTTTAACCGCAATCCATGTTCCACCTAATGCATTAGCACTACCTTGGCCTGTTGCTACACTAGTAACACCTGACATCGCTGCCATATGAATGGTTGGATCTTGTGGGTTGAAACTATCAATTGCGCGTAATTGTGGTGTGCATATATCACCAATTTCATTATAGTCTTGGCCTTCAAAACCAATTCCCCATCCATCCAAACCTAGATGGCAATGTGCTTCCACAAAGCCTGGATATACATTCTTTTCTTTGGCATCAATGATGTTTTCATCACTTGAAAAATCAGATCCGATATCTTTAATTTTTCCATCTTGGATTAAGATATCTGCCACATATGGATCTTTATTCACCATATCGTGAATCAAACCATTTTTAATAATACTCATCTGTATCACTCCTTTTCTTGCAGTAAAGCTTTTACTTCTTTTATTGATAAATTGTTTTCTTTTGCGACTCTTTCTAAATCATCATATTCATACTTTTCTTTTACTGCACCATAGCCATCCGAAACTTTTTTTCGAATTGTGCCAAATCGTGTTTCATTGGATTCTATATGACGATTCATCGCATATCTTTTACATGTATATTCACGAATTCCGATTGTGCTTAAATGTTTAAACATAAGGGAAATGAATTTATCTTTTTCACTTTGTTTTACAGTGCATGTTAATACAATACCTGGACGATTCTTTTTCATATGGACTGATGTTGTATATACATCTAGTGCACCTTCTTCTAATAGAATATTCATCGCAAATCCTATTTCTTCTGCACTTTGATCATCAATACTACATACCAACTCAACAACACCACTATCTTCTTTTACCTCACCTAAAAATGCTCGTAACATATTTGCGTTTGGAAAGTCCTTTTTTCCTATACCATAACCAACTTTTTCTAATGTCATTTCTGGTTGTACGCCAAAGTCTTTCACAAAGTGCTTGAGTAGTGCTGCACCTGTTGGTGTACATAATTCTCCATCAAAATCTGTGGCATAGCTTTGTATACCTTCTAATAAATATGCTGTAGCTGGTGCTGGTACTGGAAGTGTTCCATGTGCACATTTCACAAAACCATTTCCAACTGCCACACTAGACGCAAGAATTTGATCGGCACCAATCATTTCCATCAATAAACATACTCCAACAATATCTGCGATAGCATCTTTATTTCCTACTTCATGGAAATGAATTTCATTGACTGTTGTATTATGCACATGCCCTTCTGCTTGTGCTAATAATTGATATACTGCTAATGCATTTTCTTTAACACCATCAGAAACTTGTAGGTTTTGAATCGTTGTATTGATATCTTCTAAATGTGCATGAGAATGATGATGTTCATGATTGTGGTCGTGGTCATGATCGTGATGATGCTCATGGTCATGGTCGTGGTCGTGATGGTGATCATCCTCTTCTTTTCCATCTACTAGCACTTCCATATGTGTTCCATAAATACCATTTTTCTCGCTTTTTATTGCTTTTATATCAACACCTGCAATGCCTGCTTGATTCATCTTTTTTAAAAATTCTTCTTGATCAACAAGCTCGCTTAATGCAGCCATTAACATATCGCCAGCAGCACCCATTTTACACTCTAGATATAGTGTCTTCATTATTCATATGCCTCCGCACCTTTTTCTAACCATGATGTAATTTCTATATGTTGTGGGCAAGCATCTTCACATTGCATGCAGTGGATACATTCACTTGCCTTTCCTCTTTCTCTTGTTGCATTATTATAACCACTTTGTGCACTCTTTTTATTGTTAAATACCATTTCTCGATTCATCGCTGTAAAGATAGATGGAATATTGATATTCATTGGGCACCCCTTTGTGCAATATGAACAACCAGTACATGGAATTTGTTCGATTGTCGCAAGGATATGTTGTGCTTGTTTGATGACTTCTTGTTCATCATCATTGAGTGGTTTGAAGTCTTTCATATAAGATACATTGTCTTCTACTTGTTCAATTGTAGACATACCACTTAATACAACCATGACATTTTCAAGTCCTGCAGCGAATCTGATTGCCCATTGTGAAGGTGTTGCGTCTGGATTAGATTGTTTAAAGGCATTCACAATTTGTTCTGGAGGATTTGCAAGATTACCACCTTTTACTGGTTCCATAACAATGACTGGTTTATTGTGTTTTACACACACTTCATAACACTTTCTACTTTGTACAGACTCACTTTCCCAGTCTGCGTAATTAATCTGTAATTGTACAACTTCTACATCTGGGTGTTTTGTGAGTAATTCATCTAAGAAATCTGCAGAGTCATGGAATGAGAAACCATAATGTTTAATCAATCCTTTCTCTTTCGCTTCTTTCACAAAATCCCAAATTTCATATTCATCATATTTATCAATATTATCTTTTTCTATTGCATGTAATAAATAGAAATCAAAATATCCAGCACCTGATCTTTCCAATGAGATTTCTAATTCTTTTCTAGCTTCTTCTTTACTTTTTGCGGCCCAAGTTCCAGCATTCAATTTTGAAGTTAAAAAGTATTTGTCTCTATCATAACGATCCACAAGTGTCTTTTTTGTGATTTCTTCTGATCCAGGATATACAAAAGCAGTATCGAAATAGCACATTCCAGCATCTAAAAATGTATCTACCATTTGATTGATTTGTGCTTCGTCAAATGATCCATCTTCATTTTTAGGCAATCGCATCATTCCAAATCCTAATTTAGGCATTTCTTTCCCAAAGTATTCTTTCATTGTCTTATCCTCCTCATATTTACCCTAATAGTTTATCTAATACAACATATTGTACTTGCACACCATATTCTTCTAATAATTCTTTTAAGTCATTGGTATGCATCCATACAGTTTCTGTATTTGTTAGGGGATGTACGCCTATTATTTTATCTTTGAATCGATAATCAATATAACAATTTGCTGCATGTGACTTATCATTTAATAAACCAAGTGGTGTTACTTCCCCTTTTCCAACATGGAATAGTTTTTGTAAGTCACCTTCTTTTGCGAAAGATAATTGTTTCGCAACGAGTATTTTTTCTAAATCTTTGATAGATACTCTTTCTTCTCCTTTCACAATGATGAAGTAGTATTTCTTTTTATCTTTTAATACTAAGTTTTTTGCGACAGTATTATCTGTATTAATTTTCTTTGCATCTTCCATTGTTAAAAGTGGTGCATGTTTCTCATGTTTTAGAAGCATGTTTCTTTTATTCAGTATTTCCATCACCGCATCACGCTTCATATGCTTTTCCTTGTACGATATCTCTTTCTTTTAATGTATGTCGTATTGTGTTTAACACTTTCTTTTTATCAAATGCCCATTGTGGCGCAATGACATCATCTTTTTTACCATCACCACTCAAGCGATGTATCACAATATCACTTCTTAATTCTTGAATACATGTTACAACGATATCGATATATTCTTCAAAGGATAGAACATGAAATTCTTCCTTTTTTTGATTATACGCATCCCCTAAATCTGTATCCTTTAAATAATGCAATAATTGCAGTTTTATGCCATGAATTGGTTGCTTATTTAAATAACGGATTGTCTCTAACATCATCTCTTTTGATTCATTTGGTAAACCAAGTATCACATGTACTACGACATGAATATCTAAATCTTTTAATTTATCCATACATTCCTCAAAGATTTCTAATTCATAACCTCTTCGAATATAGGTACTACTGTCTTTATGAATTGTTTGTAATCCTAATTCAACCATAAAGAATTTATTTGGATATTTTTCTTTTAATTCTTTCAGTAATGCAATCACTGCATCATCCATACAATCTGGTCTAGTAGCGATAGATATTCCTTGAAAATTCGGATTATCTAAAACAGATGTATATAATCTTCTTAATCTTTCAATTGGTGCATATGTATTTGTGTATGCTTGAAAATAAGCGATATAGTCGCCTTCTTTACCATCATCATGGTTATATATGAAATCACTTTTTTCTAATTGTTGTCCATCAAAGGATATCGCAAATTCACCAGAGCCTTTTTTACTACAAAATATACATCCACGTGTATCTATTTTCCCATCCCGATTTGGACAGGTCATATGTGCATCTAATGCGACTCGATATAATTTTCTTCCAAAAGTTTTCTTACAGAAATAAGAAAAAGAATAGTATCTTTCATCCATGACACTATTCTACCATTTCTTGATCCGCAAGAACCTTTTCCAAACCATCCAAAATTCCTTCAACTTGGGCAATCGATTCTTGTACTTGTTTATATACTTCATTGATTCTGCTTTGGGTAACTAAATCCATTATGAAATTGTCAAACAAAAAGTCTATAGCTCCAGTATCGTTGAAGTAAGTCAAGTGAAAATGTTGATTCAATGCAGCAAGCTTTTTAGATAATACATCTAATGCACCTTCAGCCATAGCGATCTTTTCATTGGATTGCGCCATGTGCTCTCTTTTGATGCCGGTAACAATATATTTACCACCTAAAATATCCACAATTCCCCATTTTTTGGCTTTGCTTAAAGACTTTTCAGCATCTTCTAAATAAAAAAGTGCATCATTAGCCGCATTCACTGCATCTAATATATCTTGTTTGTTATTAACTCTTTTACTCATCTATATTATTGTACATTATTTTTATAGTAGTTTTTTACCTATTTGAAATACTCTTTTAAGAATTTACCTACTCCATCTTCATCATTGGTATATTCAGTCACAAAATCTGCACATGCTTTTGTATCAGAAGTTCCATTTTTCATGCATACTCCGACACCTGCACGCTTTAATAATTCATTATCATTGGTTGTATCTCCAAATGCCATGATGTTTTCAAGTGGAATGGAAAACTTCTTAGAATAGTATTCTAATGTAGCACCTTTATTCAATTTCTTGTCTTGGAATTCCATTAAATCAAACTGTGTCTTAAATCCTACATATATATCAGAAGGATGTTTCGCCACATGCTCTTCTACTTTTTTCATATCCTCATCCGCATATAAACGGAATAGAATATTCGGTCTAGCCTCTTCATATAATTCTTCTATTTTATCTGCGATACGAATAGAGATATTATGTCTTCTCTTCGTTTCTTCTTGTGTTTTATCATATTCAGCTACCAATTGATTTTCACCAACATACACAAATGGATTTACATGAAATGGTTTCATAAAATCAATCAGTTCTTTTAATGTTTCTGGTTGAAGTTCATTAAACTTCTCAAAGTAATTCGTTTTCTTATCAAATAAGTGGCCTCCATTCATGCCAATAAACATATCTGCTTCAAAATCTAATCCCCATTTCTTTGGAACAGCATACATTACCTCTCCTAAAGGTCTTCCAGTTGCAACACCAAAAAGAACGCCTTGTTTATGCAGATTATTGAGTGCTTCTCTTGTTTCTGGCAACATTTGTCTTTCTTCATTTACCAATGTGCCATCCATATCTGCCACGATTAATTGTATGTTACTACGCATCTAACCACCACTTCCCTAAATGAAATACGTATTCCTATCTAAAAACAGTGTTATTATATTCCATATGAGCAAGAAAAAGAAGCACAAGGTTCGTCACAAATCGATCGTCAAAAAGAAGCATCAATCGCTGCCAGTTGTGACAGCTAAAAAGGAAGAAAAAGAGATTTCACTTCCAGTAAATGAAAGTAAACCCTTTTATACTTCCTTCAAAGATACCTTTGCGAAACCACTACTATGGTGGCATGTTTTTTCTATTATCTTTTTTGAGATTACATATAAATTAAGCACAGATATGTTTGATAATTGGTTCCCACAAATTATTTATATCCTATTATTCGCTATCATCTTTGGCTTATGTATCTATATGTTAATATCTTTCTTTCAATATAGAACACAACGGATACTTAGTGGTATCTGGTTTCTAGCATGTTATATATTTACTGCATCTTCTTATTTTATATATGCACAATTTAAAGTACACTATGATCCATTTACTGTAATGAGTGGCGCAAAAGATGCACTTGGTCAATTCCAGGATGCAACATTTGATTTAATTTTTAATATAGATGGATTATCAAAATTAGCTATATTTAGTATTCCTTTCCTAGCATATCTATATTATTTCTATAAGACAAAAGAAGATAATGACACAAAATTACCATCTCAAGGTAGACTTCAAGTTTTATATGCGACCATTGTTTGTGCAATTGTGAATTATGGTCTTATTTCATCTAATAGTATTTTCTATTCACAATTAAGTAATGAATATAGTTATCAAAATGCAGTAAGTAGTTTTGGTGTATTCTCTAGTACAATCCTGGATTTAACGCATATTGCAGTTCCTACGAAAGAAGCTGTATTTGAAAAAGCAGATGTGGAATCTGTCCAAGCCCAAGAAGAAGTTGCGCCAACTGAAATTGTTTATCAAGATAATGTCTTAGATTTACAAATCAATGACACATCAGATAGTATGCTTACTTCTTTAGATCAATATGTCTTCTCTCTTACTCCTAGTAAACAAAATGAATATACTGGCTTATTTGAAGGGAAGAATCTTATCATGATTACTGCTGAAGCATTTAGCCAAGAAGTCATTGACGAAGAATTAACTCCAACTTTATATCGTTTAGCGAATAAAGGCATTCAATTCTTAGATTATTATCAACCAACTAGTGCTGGTACGACTGGTGGTGAATTTGAGGTACTATTTGGAAGTCTTCCACTTCGTGGTGGTAGCTCTTTAAAGCTTACACAAGATTATCACAACGTCATGACAATTGGAGCGCAATTAGATCGTTTAGGCTACAACGGTTGGGCTTTCCACAACAATGACTATATGTTTTATGATCGTCATTTAACACATAATAATTTAGGATATTCCAATGGCTTTATGGGTATGGGAAATGGTATGGAAGAATTCGTGAGTAATACATGGCCTGAAAGTGACTTAGAAATGTTTGAAGGTACTTTCCCAATGTATTGTGATCAAGAACCATTCAATGTCTACTATATGACTGTCTCTGGTCATAGTGGCTATGACTATGATAATAACTATCTCACACGCAAACATTGGGACCGTATTAAAGACTTAGATTATTCTGATCGTGTCAAAGGCTATCTTGCGGCTAACTTAGATTTAGAAGATGGTTTAACATATTTAGTCAATGCATTAGAAGAAAAAGGAATTGCGGATGATACTGTCATTGTATTATCTGCCGATCACTTCCCATATGGATTAGATGATGGAGAATCACTCCAAGAAGCACTCTATTTAAGTGAACTATATGGTTATCCAATTACCAACTACTTACAACGTGACCATAATCGATTAATCATTTGGTCAGGCTGTCTTGAAGATGAAGCACCAATCGTTGTGAATACACCAACTATGAGCTTAGATATATTACCTACCCTATCCAATCTATTTAACACAAAATGGGATTCCCGTTTATTTGTTGGAAGAGATGTATTCTCTGATGCACTACCACTTGTGTTCAATATTAATTATGATTTCAAAACAGATTTAGGTACTTATCTATCTGGATCAGGTGAATTCATTCCAAAGGATGATACTGTTAAGGTAGATGAAGAATATATTCAAAATATTCGAACTATTGTAAGAAATAAAATGAATTATTGTGAAGGAATCTGTGAAAACGATTACTTCCATCATGTATTCCCGGATTATTAGTCATTTAATTTGGCGTATTTTAAACGTGCGTTATAATAATACATGGAAAAAGAGGTAACCATTTATGACAAAAGTAGATGTAATATCAGGTTTTTTAGGAGCAGGTAAAACCACTTTAATTCAAAAACTATTACCAGAAGTATTTAAAGACAAACAAATTGTTTTAGTAGAAAACGAATTTGGTGAAATTGGAATTGATGGAGGTTTCTTACAAGAAGCAGGTATTGAAATCACAGAAATTAATGGAGGCTGTGTATGTTGTACACTACAAGGTGACTTCCAAGAAGCACTAAAAAAAGTAGTAGACACATATCATCCAGATCATATTGTGATTGAACCATCTGGCGTTGGAAAACTCTCTGATATATTAGCGATTGTTCAATCCGTTGATGGATTAGAGTTAAACAGTTATAGCACTGTTGTCGACGCAAAACGCTGTGCTATTTATCATAAGAATTTCAAAGAATTCTTCAATGATCAAATTGAAACAGCTGCTTGTATCATTCTATCTAGAAGCCAAGAAGTAGATGAAGCTACACTACAAAGTGATTTAGATATTATTCGTGAATTAAATTCAGATGCACGTGTTATCACAACACCTTGGGATGAATTAAGCGCAACTGCAATCTTTGAGGCAATGGAAGGCTCCTCTACTGGATTCCCAGAAGATTTAGAATTAGAAGATGAATGTGAAATAGATGAAGATCATGACCATCATCACCATCACGATCATGATGAACATGA
>CACXEN010000147.1 GCA_902766675.1 uncultured Erysipelotrichaceae bacterium | reverse complement strand
ATTCAATTAAAACAAGTAGTTGGTGAAGTCACAACAAATACTTGTGACTCTGGTGATATCGATATTGAAGGTGCCTTCTCCACAATCCAAGCTGCTTCCTCTGCTGGTGATGTATCTGTTTATTTATCTGGTCCATATAAAACACTTGAATTAGGTAGTCAAGCTGGAGATATAGATTTACATTTATTTGACACCAACGTCAAAATTGAAGTAACTACAGATGCTGGAGATATCGAAGTAAAAAATTCTATTCCATGTTCTCCACGTAGAATGAATTCTTATTTCGTCGGTAATGGAGAAAATATTGGTAAAATCCAAACAGATGTTGGAGATATTACAATCAGTTAAAAAAAGCCATCAATTGATGGCTTATTTTTATAGGATATCGATATATTTCTTTTCTTCTTCCTCTTTCTTTTGTTCAGTAGGAATTTCGATCTTTAAGATTCCGTTATCGAATGTCGCATGTACATCAGAATCTTTGATTCCTTCACCTACATAGAAACTTCTTGAACAACTACCAGAATATCTTTCTTGTCTTACTACTCTACCTTTATCATCTTTTTCTTCATTTGATGTGTTTTGGGAAGCACTAATTGTTAGTGTTCCATTGTAGAGTGAAATTTGTACATCTTCTTTTTTATATCCTGGAATTTCAACATCTAAGATGTACTTTCCATCTTTTTCATGAACATCTGTTTTCATTAGGGAATTCCCACCCATAACAGGTGCTCTAAACATGCCGTCAAACATGTCATCGAATAAATCATTGTGTCTTGTTAATCCGTATTTCATAATTCATACCTCCATTACTTTAGGGTTACTCCCTTTACACCTATTATTATAGTCATCAATTTAGCACTGTCAATAGTTAAGTGCTAATTTTTTTATCATTATTTTTATATTTTAGTAAATAATGTTATAAATATGCCTATTTATGCGCATTTTATACTTGGCATTTAATTGTGGTATTTGCTAACGAGTACCTTAAATATAAGAATTATTATCTTTTTGAGATATAGAATTGTTCTGTAATGCTATAATGAAAACAGCAAGAGGTTAGCTTCATGAAATCTAATATCGTTGGTGTCGGGAATGTAGCATACGATTACTTATTTATTGTGGAAAAGTATCCACAAGAAGATAGTTCAGCGCGCATTTCAGATGCAATTGAACAAGGTGGTGGCTGCGTAGCTACTGCTCTTGTTGCCGCAAGCAGATTGGGAATTCCTACTTCTTTTATCTGCAATATTGGAGATGATGAAGCGGGTAAGCGTATTTATCAAGGACTACTTGAAGAAAATATAAATTTACAACATATGGAAATCATTCCAGGTGGTAGAAGTCAAACTAGCTATGTCATGATAAATCCTGCCAATCAATCTAGAACCAAATTCCCCTATAAAGATAAATTACCAAATATTGTTTGGACACAAGATAAAATAGATCAAATTAAAAATGCTAGTGTGCTACATCTAGATGGCACACAATATGATAATGCAATTGCGGCAGCGAAAATTGCCAAAGAATACAATGTTCCTGTTTCATTAGATGGTTGCTCAAGAAAAGATGATAATTCTTTAAATGTAGAGTTAGCTAAGCTAACAGATATTTTAATTATGAATAATACCTTCCCTTTCTATACAAGCAATAAAGAAACATTAGAAGAAGCAATGGAATTCTTTGCGCATATTGGTCCAAGAATCGTCATAACAACATTGGGTGATCAAGGTTGTGTAGCTTGGATTGATGGAGCATGTAAATATTTCCCTGCATTTAAAGTTGACGCAATAGACACAACTGGTGCAGGCGATGCATTCCATGGTGGTTTTCTAGCAGCACAATTAAAAGGATATGACTTAGAAACTTCAATCTATTATGCCTCTGCTGTTTCCGCATTAAAATGTCTTCAAATTGGTGGCCGAACTGGTCTACCAACTCATGATACAGTTATTCAGTTTTTATCAGAGAAGGGAGTAATATGAAACATTCGATTGATGAACTAAAACAACTCGCCAAGAAGTATCGAATCGAAACACTAAAAATGATTCATGCGGCTAAGTCAGGTCACCCTGGCGGTTCTCTATCGGCAGTAGAAATTTTAACTACTTTATTTTATGAAGTAATTCATGTCTATGAAGATCCACTCGATGAAAGACGAGATCGTTTCTTCTTTTCTAAAGGACATTGTAATCCACCATACTATGCAATACTTGCTGATTTAGGAATTCTAGAACAAGATGAGTTAATGACGCTAAGAAAATTTGGGTCTCGCTTACAAGGTCACCCAAACAAAAATGAAATTCCTTTTGTGGATTTTAATGCCGGCTCTTTAGGCCAAGGTGTCTCAGCAGGAACAGGTATGGCATTAGGCTTTAAACACCAAGGAAAAGATAATCATGTATATGTCTTGATTGGTGATGGTGAATGTGATGAAGGCATCGTTTGGGAAGCAGCTAGTGCTGCCTGCCATTACAAGTTAGATAATTTAACTTGGATTGTGGATATGAATACTGTCCAATTGGATGGTGCAACAAAAGACATTATGAATCTTGGTGATGTCCCTGCTCGCTTTGAAGCAATTGGATTTGCTGTTGATGAAGTTAATGGACATGATTTCGAAGAATTATATGCAGCTTTCCAAAAGAAAGAAAGTGGAAAACCACATGTAATCATTGCACATACCACAAAAGGTAAAGGTGTTTCCTTTATGGAAAACAATGCGGATTGGCATGGGAAAGCACCTAATGATGAACAACTTGCCCAAGCACTACAAGAGTTGGAGGAACAATAACATGAGTGAAAAAGAATATCTCGCAACTAGAGCCGGTTATGGAAAAGGCTTAGTAGAATTAGGTGCACTACATGATGATATGGTTGTTTTAGAAGGTGACTTAGGACATGCAACTGGATCGCTAGCATTCCAAAAAGAATATCCTGAAAGATATTACGAAATGGGAATTGCCGAACAAAATCTAGTTGGTATGGCTAGTGGAATGGCTTTATCTGGATTAGTACCTTTCGTTTCATCTTTCGCAATATTTACTGCTGGTAGAGCTTGTGAAATTGTAAGAAATGCCGTGGCATATAATCATGCCAATGTAAAACTAGTAGGATCACATTGTGGTGTTACGCCTGCCGCAGATGGTGGAACACATATGTGTATTGAAGATATTGCATGGATGAAGGCAATCCCAGAAATGGTTGTATTAAATCCTTGCGACTATAATCAAGTTCGCTTGTTAGTGAAAAAGATGTATGAATATCCAGGTCCTGTTTATATGCGTACTTCTAGAGAACCTGTTGCTATCATCACTTCTATGGATGATGATATTGAAATCGGAAAAGCACAGATCTTAAAAGATGGTACTGATTTGGTTATCGCATCTACAGGTATCATGACTACATTTGCATTAGAAGTTGTTGAACAACTTGAAAAAGAAGGTCACTCTGTTGCTCTACTTAACTATCACACAATCAAACCACTCGATGAAGAAACTCTTCTTACTTACGCAAAGAAATGTGGTAAAGTGCTAACAATTGAGGAACATAATATTCACGGTGGATTTGCGGAATCATGCGCAAGAGCTCTAATTGGCAAAGGTGACTTTAAATTTGATAGTATTGCTGTTTTCGATGAATTTGGAGAAACAGGATCACGTGCTACTTTATTCCCGAAATATGGTTTGGATAACGAAACAATCTATCAACACGCAAAAGGATTACTTAAATAAAGCGTATCAATCGAT
>CACXEN010000146.1 GCA_902766675.1 uncultured Erysipelotrichaceae bacterium | reverse complement strand
TTAATGACAGGAACAAATCCTACAGGAATGATTGATTTAGTTGTAGGAACACTAGCTACTTTCTTGGCTGCGAATTGTACATATATGCTAAGAGATAAAAAGGTTGGTGGAATTCCGGTATGGGCTATGTTAATGCCAGTATTATTCAATGCAGTATTTGTGGGAGCTGAATTAGCATATTTAGAAAATCCAACAAATATGTCTACATTCTTATCCTTATTGGTAAGTATTGGAGCAACTGTTGCGATTGGGGAGTTGATTGCGGTGATTATTGGACACTTCTTAATCAACCAATTAAAAAAGACAAATATCTTTGAAGAATAGGCGACAAGCTTATTCTTTTAATATATATGGAAATTGTTGTAAACTTAATAAAGAAAAAGGTGGCATTATGATACGTTTATATAATTCAAAATCATTGCAAATAGAAGATTTTAAACCAATAAAAGAAGGACATGTAAATATGTATGTGTGTGGTCCAACAGTATATAACTATGCACATATCGGAAATGCTAGACCAATGGTCGTTTTCGATGTATTAAAACGATTATTTGAAGCAGAAGGATATACAGTGACATATGCATCTAATTTTACGGATGTGGATGACAAGATTATCAATAAAGCCATTGAAGAAAATGTTGATGAAACTGTCATTGCCCAAAGATACATTGATGCTTATCAAGAATTAAGACAACAATTGAATACAGAGATACCTGATATCACACCACGTGTAACTGAAACAATGGATGAGATTATTCAATTTATTGAACAATTAGTGAAAGAAGGTGCAGCATATGAGGTTGATGGAGATGTATATTTCTCTATTGATGCAGTTCCTACATATGGAGAAATATCACATCAAAAATTAGATCAATTAGAAGCTGGTGCTCGTATTGAAGAAAATGATCAAAAGAGAAATCCATATGATTTTGCATTATGGAAAAAAACAGATAAAGGAATTCAATGGGATTCACCATGGGGAAAAGGTAGACCAGGTTGGCACACAGAATGTGTTGTAATGATCAATAACAACATGGGAGAAAAGATAGACATTCATGGTGGTGGTATGGATTTAAAATTCCCACATCATGAAAATGAAGTTGCTCAACAAGAAGCATGTCATCATAATGACTTAGCAAACTATTGGATTCATAATGCAATGGTAAATATCGATGGAGAAAAGATGTCGAAGTCTTTAGGTAATACACTTTGGGCAAAAGACGTTGTAGAAGAATTAGGTACGAATCTTACAAGATGGTTAGTTTCTTCTGTGCATTATCGAAAAGAATTGAATTTCTCTGATGAGACAATAGAGACTGCTAGAAAAGAATTAGAAAAAGTTATTACACCAATTAAGCAAGCATATGTAAAAGCAGCATTAGCAGATACATCGCTTGGGGATACATATGATGAGAATAGTTATCGTGAATTTTTAGATGCGATGGATGATGATATGAATACTCCAAATGCATATGCGGTGATTTTTGAAACAGTAAAAAAATTAAATCAATTGTTAAGACAAAAGGAAATCAATTTTGTAGAAGTTGGAAAACTCGTTTGTGCTGTGGAAAAAATGTTGAATGTTTTAGGTATAATTGTGGATAAACCAACAATTACAGAGGAAGATAAAGAAGTATTTGCGAAATGGAATGAAGCGAAAGCAAATAAAGATTTTGAAGCAGCAGATGAATATCGTAATGTGCTTCTAGAAAAGGGACTTCTATAATGAAACCAAGTGAAGTTTCGGGAAGAACATTAGCATTTCTTGGGGATGCAGTATGGTCTTTGGCAGTTAGAAATTATTTGATAGAAAGTGGCGAAAATAAAGGCGATCGCTTGCAAAAAGACACAATCTTTTATGTCTCAAATAAAGCCCAAGCTAGCTTTTATGCACAATTACATGAAGAAGGCTTCTTTACGGATAGTGAAGAAGATAGTTATAAGCGTGGAAGGAATAGTCATAGCGGTTCAATTCCACATAATACAGATGCACAAACCTATCGCATGTCGACTGGTTTTGAAGCAATTCTAGGAGCTTTATACCTAGAAAAAAACGAAGAAAGGATTAAAGAGATCTGGGACAAAGTACGGACTCTATAGGGAGTGAATTCATGGCACAATTCTTATACGGGAAAAATGTAGTAAAACAGTTACTGGAAGATGATAGAGAAGTACAGAAGATTTTTCTTGCCGGAAATGATGCGCAAATAGAATCACTCGCAAAAAAACGACACGTTGAAATTGTAAGATGTGACAAAAAGAAATTACATGGACTTACAAAGAGTGATAATCACCAAGGTGTTGTTGCACAAATTGAGGATTATAAAACCTATTCGATAGATGAGTTAATTCAAAATGTGCCAGAAGGAGAAAATGGACTATTTGTATTACTTGATGAATTGGAAGATCCTCATAACTTAGGAGCGATTCTAAGAACAGCTGACGCAAGCGGTGTACATGGTGTAATCTTCAAGAAAACCAATGCGGTTGGTTTAACACCAACAGTAGCGAAAGTTTCTGCAGGAGCGATTGATACTGTGAAGTGTGCAAGTGTCACGAATCTAGTTCGTTGCATCGAAGATCTAAAGAAAAAGGGATATTGGATTGTTGGTACAGATATGAATGGTAGTGATTATCGTAGTATCGATTACAATATGCCAACAGTGATTGTGATTGGAAACGAAGGAAAAGGTATTTCACGATTATTAAAAGAGAAATGTGACTTTATCGTTTCCATTCCAATGGTTGGAAAAATATCCTCTTTGAATGCTTCAGTATCAGCGGGTATTTTACTGTATGAGGTCTACAACAAACGTTTCCCGTTATAGGAGGAAGCGATATGGAAAACACAAATGAATTATTATATATGAGCCGAATGTGTGATAGTTATGCGCAAACGGCTCTTTTTCAACAATTTGCAGGATTATTGAAACATATTGTATTAAACAATTTGGCTACGAATAGAAAATATATGGCTTATGAAGATGACATACAACAAGAGGCATGGCTTGGTTTACTTACTGCGATAGAAAGATATCGCGAAGATAAAGATGCAACATTTATTACGTTTATGTGCTTGGTTGTTAGAAGAAGAATTTGGAATGCGCTTAAAACAATTGGTGGCCAAGATATTAGTTTCCAATTTGAAACAACAAATATAGATGGAACTATCGATGACTCAGAAAGAGTGGTAGACACAATAGCACAACGAAATCCAATGTATGATCCAGAATATTACATGCACTATGCAGATGCAGAAAAAAGATTTATTGA
>CACXEN010000145.1 GCA_902766675.1 uncultured Erysipelotrichaceae bacterium | reverse complement strand
ATCTCTCTATCTTTTGTGGCCTTTGTGATATGTCGAGGTTTTTTCTTTTCTTTTACTTCTTCTTTTTGCGATATTTCTTTTACTTCGCTTACCCCTTCTGTATATTCTTTATATGTTTTATCAATAAATGTGGCACCACCATTCTCAAAGACAAGTAATGCATTCGCAAGTTGTTGGATAAAGTAACGATCATGTGACACAAATAGAATTGAGCCATCAAAGCCTTTGAGTGATTCTTCTAATGCTTCTTTACCTGGAATATCCAAATGATTTGTTGGCTCATCCAATATTAATAAATTTGCTTTCTTTAATAATAATTTCGCAAGAGATAAACGCACCTTTTCTCCACCAGATAAAACATCTACTGATTTAAATACATCATCTGCAGTAAATAAGAATTGTCCTAATACCCCACGTATTTCTGTTTGATCTAAATCTGGATAATCATCCCATATTTCTTCTAATACTGTTTTTCCACTAGAAAATTGTGCAAGTTGTTGGTCAAAATAACCAATTTCAATTTGATGACCAAATAAATAATGTCCTGATAGTGGTGGAATAATTTGCATTAACGTTTTTACGAATGTAGATTTTCCTGTTCCATTTGCGCCAAGAATACCAATGCGATTTCCCCTATGCATTTCCAGTGATATATCCGCAAGTTCTTTTTCATATCCAATCTTTAAGTGATCAATTTCTAAAACTCTTTCACCACCTTTTAACCTAGATTGAAATTTCGCATGGAATGTTTTTGTGTCTTGTTTATCCAATTCTACTCTTTCCATTCGCTCTAAGTATTTTATTTTTGATTGTGCGAACTTTGCCTTGTTTTTCTTATATCGAAACTTCTCAATCAGTGCCTCTAATCGTTCAATATCTTTTTGTTGGCGCATATACATGGATCGATTTCTTTCCAAATCATTTTCACGCTGCGTAATATAACTAGAATAATTTCCTGCATAGCGTTTCATCTTATGAAATTCCATATGATATACCACATCAACGACACGATCTAAAAACATACGGTCATGGGATACAACCACAACTGCCTTTGGATAATTCTTTATATATCCTTCTAGCCATTCAATCGCACTTACATCTAAGTGGTTTGTTGGCTCATCTAATAAAAGAATATCTGGTTTTGACAACAACAATTTCACAAATGCAATTCTAGTTTTTTCACCACCAGAAAAATCTTTGATTTTCTTTTTTAAATCTTCTTTTTGAAAACCAAAACGAGTAAACACTGTATTCATTTCTGATTCAAATGCATATCCATTATGAGCTTCAAATTCTTCTTGGAGTTTGGCATATGCATCAAGTACTTCACTTGTGGCATCTACTTCCATTTTCTTTTCTAACATATGCATTTCTTCTTGCATGGAAGTAATATGCGCATAGATTTTCATCAATTCTTCTTCTACTGTTGCTTCATCATTTTCTAATACTTTTTGTGCTAAGTAGCCAATGGTTGTACCACTTTGTTTATTGATATTCGCTTTATCAAATGTTTCTTCTTCACACATGCAACGTAAAAAAGTCGTCTTGCCACAACCATTGCGACCAACGATAGCTATTTTCTCGGTGCCCTTTATGTCAAATGTTACATCTTCAAAGACAACATCAGCACCATATGCCTTTGAAGCTTTACTAATCTGATAAAGCATAGATTTGTCCATAAGAGAGTGTACCATAATCTAAATTAATTATTCCATTGAAATAACAAGCATCCATTATGTCCCTCACTTCTTACGTTAATGATTTGTTGTGCCTACACAAAAACAGCATAATAAAATCCCACCTCCGTAGAACTTTACATATTTCATGTGTCTACTTTAGTGGGATCTTATCAATTACGTATCTACTCAATTACGTTTCTGAATCAATAGCCAGGTAAATCTTCATCAATTCTCCAGAATTCGATATCACATCTTCCAGATGTATAATGTTCAATTCTTCGATAGTCAAATAATACTGTTTTGCCATCAAAATTTCCTTGCAAGGAATTATAACCATCAAGAAGAACAGCCACGTGTGGTACATATCCTCCTGTCTTATGTCGATATAAGATTAAGTCTCCTGGTCTTGCTTGAGAGGCCTTAATTTTATGTCCCATTCCCCATTCCATTGAATAGGAATTTCCTCCCATTTTCATTGTCTCACCAGTAAACCACCATGCAATATATTCACAACTGCCTTCTTTACCTACATATTTATTTGCGGTTTTGAGAATCAGATCTCGATCATACATAACCCCACTTGGCAAGAATTCATAGGTCGTACCATTTATCTTTATTTTTGTATTTTGGGCCATTGCGCCACTGCCTTTTAAGTAATACCAATGTTTTCCTTGTTTGATCCAACCGGTTTTCATTGCGCCTGTTTTCTTATCACTGTAATACCATTTGCCATTATCCATGAACCAACCTGTAGCCATCTTTGTACTAGACTTAAAGTAGTACCACTTACCACCAAGCTTTTTCCAACCAACTGCGGCAGCTCCACTAGATTGCAAATAATACCAAGAATTCTTTTCTTTAAACCATTTGCTTTTTTGCATTACACCACTGCCATTCATGTAATACCATTTACCACTATCTTTTACCCAGCCAGTTGCCATTGCGCCACTAGATTTGAGGTAATACCATTTACCAGCATCTTTTAGCCAGCCAGTTTGCATATAACTGTTCTGATCAAAGTGATACCATTTACCACTAATCTTCTTCCAACCTTTGCATGCATAACCATCATTTCCAAAGTAATAATACTTACCAGTTTCTTTACGCCATGCATTTTTTAGCATCGATCCATCATATAATTTAAACCATTTACCGTTCTCATCTGTTTGGACAAATCCATCCACAATTGTGACATGGTAAACATAAGGAATCCCATCAATTTCAATCTCTAAATCTGTAGTACCTACTTTGGCTCCTCTGATTTTGATTGCCAAATTACTATCCTGATAAATCTCTGCATTCGCATTGCCATTATCACGCACTTGCATCCACTGGCCTTCTTCTAATTCCTTTACAACAACTTCATTGCCCAATAAAACTGTAACATTCTCTTCAATTGTTTCTACCGCGCGAACTTCCGTTTTTATATTTTCAGGAAATAAGAAAACCAATTGCATAACACTAAGAGAAATGATTGCGACTGTTTGGATTATTCGTTTTATCATTATTATCTTCCCCCTAAACAATTTCTAATAAAAATATAGCATAATTCATTCAATTCTGTATGTATATTTCACACAAGGGAAAAGATTGCACTAAAAAAAACTATATGTAATCACACAAAACAGGATATTTCTATCCTGTTTTGTTTAGAATAATAAATTCTTTGGTGTTCTTGCGAATGGAATAACATCGCGAATATTTTCCATTCCAGTTAGATACATTACTAATCTTTCAAAACCTAATCCAAAGCCTGCATGTTGGCATCCACCATATCTTCTTAAATCAAGATACCATTCTAAGCCTTCTTTACTCATGCCAAGCTCTTCCATTCTCTTTTCTAATAGATCTAATCTTTCTTCTCTTTGGCTGCCACCAACTAATTCACCAACACCTGGCACCAACAAATCACATGCCGCAACTGTTTTGCCATCATCATTATTACGCATATAGAATGCTTTGATTTCTTTTGGATAATCAATTAAGAATGTTGGTCCTTTTACAACTTGTTCAGTGATATAACGCTCATGCTCTGTATTTAAGTCCATGCCCCATTCAATTTTATTGTTTTCGAATTTTACATCTGCATTCTTTAATATTTCAATTGCTTCTGTATATGGCATTCTTCTAAATTCCGCATTGCGTACAACTTCTAAACGTTCTAATAGTGTTGTATCAATTCTTTCATTGAAGAATTTCATTTCTTCTGGACACATTTCTAATACATAGTCGATACAGAATTTGATCATATCTTCAATGACATCCATATCATATTCTAAATCCGCAAATGCCATTTCTGGCTCAATCATCCAGAATTCAGCAGCGTGTGTTGTTGTATTAGAGTTTTCTGCTCTAAATGTTGGCCCAAATGTATATACATCTCTAAATGCTAATGCATAGGCTTCTGCTTGTAATTGTCCAGATACAGTTAATGAAGCATGCTTTCCAAAGAAGTCTTCTTCATATTTTGTGTCTTTACGTGTTGTTACTGTAAATGTTTCTCCTGCACCTTCTGCATCATTTCCAGTAATAATTGGTGTATGTACATATACAAAGCCTTGTTGTTGGAAGAATTGGTGAATTGCCATTGCTAGTACAGAGCGCACTCTAAATACAGCAGAGAATGTATTTGTACGAGGTCTTAAATGCCCAATTTCTCTTAAATATTCAAAAGAGTGTCTCTTCTTTTGTAATGGATAGCTTTGATCGCATTCACCTTCTAACATGATTTCTGTAGCTTGTATTTCAAATGGTTGTTTCGCTTCTTTTGTGACTACATATTTACCAACAACCGAAATAGAAACACCAGTTAGATATTTACTTACTTCATCATAGTTAGGCAATGTATCTTGGGAATACACTACTTGTACATTTTGGAAGTATGTTCCATCATTTAACGCGATAAAAGAGACATTCTTACCAGCGCGATTGGTACGAATCCATCCTTGCAATTGCACATATTCTACTTGGTCCTTTTCTAATTCAGTCCCTCCATTTGTTAGTGCATATAATTCTCTAACACTCATTTCTGTTGGCATACTACTTCCTCCACTATTCATCTAAACCTTTTGTCGCAAATACCAATTCTTGTACTGAAGATACGATATCCACATTCTTCACATATACATTGCTTGGAACACTGAAGTGATCCATCGCAAAATTCACAAATCCACGGATGCCACATTCGATTAGTAAATCAACCGTTTCTTGTACATCTTGTGATATACAAAGAATTGCGATTTTACATCCTTTCGGCATCTTTTCCTTTAATTCATCCAATGGATAAATCGGCACATTTCCTTCTTTTATATTTTTCGCATTTATATCAAATGCGCACACAATTTCACCTACGGTATGACTCCATTGATTATAGTTTAGAAGTGCTTTTCCTAAATTGCCTGCACCTACTAGAATAATCTTTTCATCAAAGTTAACACCCAATTCATTCGAGAATACTCGAATCAATTCATTGACATCATAGCCATATCCTTGTTTACCAAGATTTCCCAAAAAACTAAAATCTCTACGTATTGTGGTTGGCTCAATGGATACATATTCTGCTAAATCTTTAGAAAGTATTCTTTCTTGACCATCCGTTTGTAATTTACGTAAAGCTTTTAGATATAAAGGATATCGCTGTAATGTTGCCTTAGGCACTGTTTTGGTTTTCATAATTGCAGTATAAGTTTACCACGAACTTCTATTTGTGAAAATATCACATATTTTCATGTGGCATATCCATACTTGGTTTCGCTGCATCATACAATTCCCCAAAACAACCATGTTGATATGCTATTGCACCAGCAGCCCCAATCATTGCGGCATTATCTGTACAACAATACAGTGGTGGAATGATAAGTTTTACATCTTTTCTATCTTCAAACTCTTTTTCCATTAATTCACGTAAGCGAGAATTCGCCGCAACCCCACCAGCTAATACAAGCATCTTAGGTTGATACGCTTCTACTGCTTTGATTGTTTTATCAATGAGTGAATGTAATGCTGTTTCTTGAAATGCATATGCTACATCTGCTACTTGCACTTCATTTCCTTTTTTCTCTTCCCTTTGAATCAGTTGTAATACTGCTGTTTTTAATCCAGAGAAAGAGAAGTCATATTCTCCATCTACCTTTGGTGTAGGTAGTGTGTAATTTGGTTTTCCTTCTTTTGCGATTTTATCAATCTTTGGGCCACCTGGATAGCCAAGTCCTAATACGCGAGCAACTTTATCATATGCTTCACCAATTGCATCATCACAAGTTGAACCAATCACTTCAAAATCCCAATCATTCTTCATCCATACTAATTCTGTATGTCCACCAGATATCACAAGTGCTAATAATGGAAATTGAATTTCATCCACGAATGAATTGGCATAGATATGTCCAGTTAAGTGATGAATTGGCACAAGTGGTTTATCATACATCCACGCAATACTTTTCGCTGCTTGTACACCTACATGAAGTGAGCCAATTAAACCAGGACCTAATGTATATGCGATTGCTGTAATATCATCCATGCTAACATTCGCTGCAGTTAGTGCTTCTTGAATCACAGCTGAAATATTTTCAACATGTATACGACTTGCGACTTCTGG
Source organism: uncultured Erysipelotrichaceae bacterium (assembly GCA_902766675.1). Lineage (GTDB taxonomy): Bacteria > Bacillota_I > Bacilli_A > Erysipelotrichales > Erysipelotrichaceae > Bulleidia. Next base: position 4,702 of record CACXEN010000145.1, on the reverse strand, counting down.
CACAACGCCACCATATAATGTATGCACATTGATTTGTGATGACACAATATTTGAAAGAATCTCTGTGCCATCTTTTACTACAGCACATGCAGTTTCATCACAACTTGTTTCAATTGCTAATATCATCGTCATTTGAAAGACCCCCTATTGGTTTCACCATATATAATGCATCTTCATTATTTTCATAATAGTTTTTACGCTTTGCGATTTCTATGAATCCAAATCGTTGATATAACGAAATTGCATTTGTATTACTTACTCTTACCTCTAAAGATACGTTTTCACATTCCTGTGTAATCGCATCTTTGATTGCATATGTCAATAACTCTGTCGCTATGCCTTTTTTCCAATATTCTTTATCTACCGCAATATTTGCGATTTGTGCTTGTTCATATGTAATCCAATAATCAATATATCCAACTACTTTTCCATCTTTTTCATATACTAAAAGATTAGAAAATGGATTCCCATTCATCTCATATTCAAAAAAGTCTTGTGGCCAAGGAGAAGAAGAGAATAACTCTTTTTCAATTTTCAAAACAGCCTCAAAATCTTCTGTATGCATTTTGCGAATCATTTCGTCACCTTATATGCATCAATTGACTTTAAATATTCTGGTACAACTAGATGCACATTTTCCGCTAATTCCCATGCATCTTTTACAAGAATGAAATTCTTCGCAATACTTGGATAATTATCTTCTTTTCCAAAAAGACTACCATCCCCAACAAGTGCCATATCTCCTATATCAATTTCATCTATTTCTTTTACAGATGCACTTTCAATTTCTTTTGTATCTTTATAACATGCTGTATAAACACGCCCACCACGAGCATCTAATACAACGCGACAGTCTTCATTTCCTGCATATAGTTGTAATGTACTAATGGTATATAAAGGAATCTTTCTTAAAGCACATATTACCTTTGCAATACTCATCGCAATTCTTACGCCAGTATAACTACCAGGTCCTTTTGATATTACGATTTGATCAATATCCATTGGCTTCTTATTTGCTTTAGCCATGACTTCATTTAATTTCGGAAAGATTTCCTCCGATTGTCTTTTTGGAATTTCTTCTTCGATGCTCGCTAAAAGATTATCTTCATCATATAAAGCAAGCACTAAAAATCTATGACTTGTGTCCATGCATAATGTAATCATTGTAAATCCTCCAAAAGTTTCTCATACATTTCTCCATTAGCGATAAATAAGAATTCTCTTTGATCATCTTCTAAGAAACGTACTTGTATCTTTAAATAATCCTTTGGAATCAAATGTGGTACGTATTCTGCCCATTCCACAACCGTTAAACCATCATCATCCAATAATTCTTCAAATCCTAAATCTTGTGTAATACCTTCTAATCGATATGCATCAATGTGGTATAACTTCATTCTTCCTTCATAAATCTTTAAGATGGTAAAAGTTGGTGATGTTATTTTTGAATGAATGCCAAGGCCTTGACCAATTCCTTGCGTCAATGTCGTTTTACCAGCACCTAAGTCACCATCAAAAACGATGACCATGTTTTCTTTTACACATTCACCAATTCTTTTTCCTAAAGCATGTGTTTCTTGCACACTATTTGTATATTTTTTTAATGTTTCCATAGCCTCAATATTATAGTACGAATTCCCTAAATTAAAAAAAGTTTTGTTTTCACAAAACTTCTAAGTCTTTTTTGATTGTCTTTGCGGCTAAGATACCAGCTTTCATCGCTTCAACTACTGTATTAGCTCCAGTAACCAAATCTCCACCAGCATAAACATATGGTAAAGATGTTCTTCCTTCTTCATCAATGATAAAGTTTCCCCACTTTGTTGTATCTACTTCATGATTTAAACCTGGATCATTATTGAAGCCAACCGCCATGATTAAAGTATCACAAGGAATAAATAGATGTTCTTGATTGCTTTCAATTGGTCTTCTTCTACCAGATTCATCCGGCTCACCTAATTCCATAATGGCACACTCTACCATATTGAGTTTTCCATCTTCTCCCATGCATTTCACTGGTGTATGTAATGTCATAAATGCAATGCCTTCTTCTTTTGCATGTTCTAATTCTTCCACACAAGCTGGCATTTCTTCTTCACTTCTTCGATATAGAATTTTTACACTTTCTACTTGTGGTAAACGAATCGCATTTCTTGCGGCATCCATTGCCGCATTACCACCACCACATACAATGACATTCTTACCACATCCATCAAAATGTTTTCTTCCATTTTCATCCACATCTTGGACATTGGTTTCTTTTAAGAATGTATATGCGTCAAAGACTCCTTCTAAATCTTCTCCTTCCATATGCATTGTATTTGGAATTGGTGCACCAGTTCCTACAAAGATTGCGGCATATTTATCTTTTAATTCTTCTAAAGTAGTCTCTTTTAAAATATCTGTATTCAAGTGAAAAGAAACACCTAAATCTTTTAGTCTTTTGATATGTACATCTATATTTTCTTTTTTTAAACGATAGGAAGGAATACCCCATGTTAGAACTCCACCTATATAATCTTGTTTTTCAAAGATATCTACTTCATATCCCTCTTCTGCTAATATTTCTGCACACGCCATACTAGCTGGTCCTGCCCCAATACATGCAACTTTTATATGATTTGAATTAGGCTTTTTTACTTCTAATGCATTATGACGAATTGCCCATTCGCTAATATATCTTTCAATTGCGCCAATGGCGATTGGCTCATCAATCTTATTTCTAATGCAATGTCCTTCACATTGTTTTTCATGTGGACATACTGTTGCACAAATATCTGATAGACAACTTTTCTCACGTATCAATGCGAATGCTTCTGCAAATTTTTCTTCTTTTGCGAATTGAATAAATTCTGGAATTCTATTATGAATTGGACAACCTTCTACACAAAAAGGTTTTGGGCAATTTAAACAACGCGAAGTTTCTTCTTTTAATTCTTCTTCGCTATAAGTAGAAATAAATGGAAGATAGTTATTCTTTCTATCTTCTGGTGCTACAATTTTCATCAATGTTCGTTTTGTTTTTTCTGCCATACAATTACCTTATCATTATTCTACACGAAAAAAGATAGACGTATCTATCTTTCGCTCTTTGTCATCTTCAAATACATATCATAGTATTTATCAATACATTCAATACTAAATGGTTCTTTTTCTTTTGCCATTCGATCAACCAATACATCCACTTGATGGGTCACAATATCTTGAATGTCCTTAGAATATTCCATCTCTTTTGCATGAATAGAATATTCATTTTCATCTAATACTTGATAGCCACCATCCGGATACAATTTCACATCCAAATCATAATCTATATTTTTAATTGCTTCTCCATCATACGTACTAGGTGAGGCAATATTACAATAATAATAGATGCCAGAATGACGAATCATAGATATTACATTAAACCACTCATGTGTATAAAAGAAACAAACAGCTGGCTCTCTTGTGAGCCATTTTCTGCCATCGGATTCAATCACCCATGCACGATCTGTCACTACAACAAAGTGGTCTTCATTGGCTTCTAGCACAAACCCTTTACACCATGTTCTATGTAAGCTTCCATCGTGCTTGAAACTTTGTATATATACATATTTTCCTACTTCAGGTATCATCATAATCTTTTTATTTCAATACATTTCATTATAATCACAAATGAAATAATAGGAAGAAAAATCTATAATTATCAAAAATAGAAAAATTTAGAAGAATTGTCTTCCTCTAAATTTTATCGGTATAATTCATAGACAACACTTTTCTCAAAATATTTCGTTGCCTCATCAATAGCAGTTGCAGCAGAGAATAATTGGATATGACATCCTCCTAAATCTGTTTCTCTTATTTGATTATTCTTTTGCATAATCTCTTTTACTTTTAAGAAATCTGAACCATCTAATTTTAAGTCCAAATATTTCTTCCATTTCACACCTTCATCTGTATCTAGTGCGGCCCCTTCAATCGTGATAGGTCGACTATCATTTCGATACTCTGCCAAATGCATACAAGTACATGTATCAAAATCCGTACCGATTAATAATACCAATCCTTTTAATTCATATAATCTTGCACATGGTGATTCTTCTGCAAGTGGGAAATGTAATGATTGTCTATTACATAACAATTTTGCATATCTTCCCCATGCTGCATAAGAAACAGATGGATGCGATGATATAACAACACCTTGTCTATGACGGAAATTTTCGGCAACACTTCCCATACCATAAATATCACTATTCTTTGTGTTAAATGCTGGTATCGCATTTCTTACATCTTTATATAAAGATGGTGGAACTGCAGGAGATGTCCACTTACTTGGTTCACTATTTCCAATCACATTTGTTGGCATTAAAATAGTGCCACCATCTTCCACAAGTTCCAATAGTGCATCTACTATCGTTGCGGCACCACCAACCACATAATCAAAAGCAGATAAACTTGCATGTACTTCTAGTAATTGATTACTACCTACACCTAGTTTACGTAATTCTGACATGAATGATTCTTTGGTGACTGGTTGTTTAACGGTATGATCTTTTCCTATCATAAGGCGCAATACTCCTTAGCAATTTGTGTTCCAACTTTTGCGTTATTAAACACTAGTTTGATATTCGCTTCTAGTGACTTCCCTTCTGTTATTTCAGCTACTTTAGCTAGTAAAAATGGTGTGCAGTCTTTTCCTTTGATGCCTTTTTCATCCATTTCT
>CACXEN010000144.1 GCA_902766675.1 uncultured Erysipelotrichaceae bacterium | reverse complement strand
ATAATTTCATCTACATTAGAAGTACTTAATACTTCTTGATTCATAACTCTAGCAACACCTTTCATTTCATTTGGTATTGCACTATATTCATCACTTAGATCTTCATGTGAACCAAGTGTATTTGTCACAATTAATTTGTAATTATAAGATTCAGGATCAAAGTCAATTGTTTCTACTTGTGGATTCTCTTTATCTTGGAAATCAATTGCCACAAAGTGTCCACATGAACATGCCATTTGATCCATTAGTCCACAATCTTTCATAAAGTAAATATTCTCTGCATATTGTCCATATTTTGCAATAGATACTGCATCTACTTTACCTTCGTTATATAAATAGTTGATGACTAATCCAACAAATACTTCAAAAGCAGCACTACTAGACATTCCAGAACCTGTTAATACATTACTTTCTGCATATGCCACAAAGCCACCGATGTTATACCCATCTTCTTTCATTTTTGCATTCATACCACGGATTAAAGCTTCCGTTGTATTCTTTTCTTCAAAATTGATTTCTAAATCTTTTAAATCAACTGGTTTACAATTGAAATCTTTTGAATGATAGGACGCAATCATATCATCAGTCTTTTTTGCGATACCAACAACATCAAGATTTATACTTGCAGCTAAAACACGACCAAGTTGATGATCTGTATGATTACCACCAATCTCACATCTTCCTGGTGCACTAAATAGTTTTACTTCATCATCATCTTTAAAGAATTCTTTTGCACGATCAATGATTCCTAAATATCTTTCTTTTTGTGCACTAATATTTTCTTCGCCATATAATAATTTGAAAGTTTCATCTAGTTCTGTACCTTTGATTTTGTTCACTAAATCTAATAATTTCATAATTACCTCCTATTTAGCCATTTTATTGAAAGCATCTTTTGCTGCATTTTGTTCTGCTATCTTTTTACTTGATCCAACTCCACTTCCCATTATTAATCCTTCGACAACGGCATTTACAGTAAATTCAGGTGAATTCGCTGGACCTTTTTCTGATACCAATACATATTTAACAGTACGACTTTTATCCGCTTGTACATACTCTTGTAGCTTCGTTTTATAATCAAATAAATATGTAATACTTTCTGGATGTTCTAATTTTGGTAATAATACTTCTTTTAAGATATTATCTACGGAAGACATTCCACTATCTAAATAAAGTGCTCCAAGAAATGCTTCAAACATATCTGCTAAAATTGCATCTTTATTTCTACCACCAGTTTTTTCTTCACCTATTCCTAAACGGATATATTCTTGCAAATTTAATTCCCTAGAATAATCAGCTAATGCTTTTTCACAAACTAATGAAGCTCTTAATCTTGTCATTTCACCTTCTGATAATTTTAAAGGAAATATTGCATTAGAACTCCATAATTGTAAAACTGCATCGCCCATAAATTCTAAGCGCTCATTATCACCTTTACTATGATGCTCATTTGCATAAGAAGAATGCGTAAAAGCTTGATAAATTAATTTATTATCTTTTACTTCAATTCCTCTATTTTTTAACCATTCTATGATATTCATAACTATTAATTCCTATATGAAATATTTGAACTATTTTCTTCTCTTATTGTATCAATAAAATCGATAAATGAAATATCGTTTCGATGAGAAATAATATATTCAGCATCTTTCCTAGCTTCTTGAATAATATTGGTATCTTCGACAACATTTCCAATAATAAAATTAGGCATACCAGATTGTCTTGTTCCTAAAATATCACCAGGTCCTCTTAGCCTTAGATCTTCATAGGCAATTTCAAAACCATCAGTCGACTTAACTAAAGTATTTAATCTAGCATCTACTTTTTCATCTTTACTATGAGACAATAACCAACAATACCCTTGTTCGTTTCCTCTTTGGACACGACCTCTAAGTTGATGTAATTGAGATAATCCAAATCGATCAGCATCATAAATAACCATGCCAATTGCATTCACCACATTCATACCTACTTCTACTACTGTAGTACTTACTAATATTTGTATTTTATTATCATTAAAATCTTGCATGATTCTTTCTTTTTCATCACTTTGCATTTTGCCATGTAAGATTCCAACATGATAAGTGTCAAAATATTTTTGAATATTAGATGCAGTTTCATAAACATTTCTAGCATCATAATCCTCATTTTTATCAACAGCGGCACAGATGATATAAATCTGATGCCCTTTTTCTAAAATATCTCTTATATCTTTTTCTACACTACGAAAGCTATTCTCTTTAATATATTTGGTAAAAACTTCTTTTCTTCCTTTTGGTAGTGTTTCAATCGTTGATACACTCATATCACCAAATAATACTGATGCAAGTGTTCTTGGGATTGGTGTAGCTGACATTAATAAGAAATCAACTTGTGTTCCTTTTTCTCTTAATTTCTTTCTTTGTTCAACACCAAATCTTTGTTGCTCATCCGCAACAACAAATCCAAGATTATGAAATGTCACATCATCTTGGATTAAACTATGTGTTCCAACAACGATATCAACATTCCCATTTTTAATATCTTCTAAAATTGAATTCTTTTCTTGGGTAGATAAACCACTGTATAATGCCGCAATACGAATATTTAAATTGGCAAATACATTTTGCATTGTTTGATAATGTTGTTTTACTAATATTTCTGTTGGCGCAAGTAATGCTCCTTGATATCCGCTTAAATAACAAGCATATAAAGCAATAATCGCAACGATTGTCTTACCACAACCTACATCACCTTGTATTAATCGATACATTGCTTTATTACTTGCCATATCATTTAAAATTTCTTTTAATGTATCATTTTGACCGGATGTTAATTCAAATGGAAGTGATGCAATAAAATTATCTATTTCATTATTATCAAATTCTTTTGGTTGTTTTGCGATAATATCAGTTTCTTCTGTTTTTACTAATTGAATGGTAGTAAAGAATTTTAAAAATTCCTCATATTTTAAAGCTCTAATTGCTTGTTGTATATCATATTCTGAATTTGGAAAATGGATATCATGTATCGCTTTATCTCTTTTAATTAGATGATATTTATCCATAAACACTTCTGGTAAACAATTCTTTATAGTATCCTTTGTGGATTCATATACTTTTTTAATTGCACCACGTACATAAGTTTGTCGCATATTCGATTTCAAACTATAAACTGGTGTTATAGCATCATGCTCATTTAATTTCTTTGTATCATAATTTAAAGCAGTAATTGCATTGTTACCTTGATAAATACCAGAAATAGTAATAATTTGATTCATTTTTAAGTTTCTAGCCCAAGGACGATTGAAAATAGTTACTTTAAAAACATGATCATTTGCCATGATTTCAAATCTACTTGTTGTTAAGCGACCATGTCGAAAAGTTGTTACTTTACTAATCACTTCTGCTTCGAGTATCACTTTATCTTTTTCATGCCAGCTCTCAAATGGTTGTACATTTAAAATCTCATAACGAAAAGGATAATAAGATAAAACATCATTTACTGTATACAATCCTAATTCATTGAAATTTTTAATCTGATTGGCAGTTAGTTTCAGCGATTTATCATCTAAAAACATATATGAATTATATCATTCTTTAAAAGAAAATAAGAACACTCACGTGTTCTTATTCGATTGAAACTAAATATGCATATACAGGTTGATTACCTTCTTCGATATCTACTTCGACATCATATTTTTCAGTAATATATTCTGTAATGGAATCACATTCTTCTTTATTGCCTTCTTCACCGACAAGAATTGTAACAATTTCTGATTCATCATCACACATCGTATCAATTAATTCTTTTAATGATTCTAAGCGATCTTGGCGTATCGAAACAATTTCTTTTTCGAATATACCCATGTAATCTCCAGTATGAATTTCTTTACCATCAATGGATGTATCTTTAATTGCATAAGTAATTGATCCTGATTTTACAAATTCGATAGCTTCTTTCATTGCTTCAGCATTAGCTTCCGGTGTTTCATCTGGATTGAAACTAATACATGCAGATAATCCTTGTTGAATAGAAGTAGTTTCTAATAAGACGATATTCTTATTGGATTCTACAGCAGAAGCTTGTTTTGCGGCCATAACAATATTTGAATTGTTTGGTAATACAAATATTGTGTCAGCATTTAATTGATCAATTGCTTTCACAAAGTCTTCTGTAGATGGATTCATTGTTTGTCCACCAGAGATGATGATATCTACACGATATTCTTTGAATAACTTTTCAATACCACTACCTGCCGCAACTGCAATAATGCCATATGGCTTTCTTTCTTCTGAAACTTTTGTTTCTTCAATAATAGATGGCTTTAAATCATCTTGAATATTTTCAATTTGGATTTTTGTGAAGTCACCATATCTTTGACCAAGTGTTAATATTTCACCTGGAGACATTGTATTAATTCTTACTTTTAATGTTTCATCATCCACAAGTAATGTTAACTCATTACCAATCTTTTCTAGATTTTTACGAACTCTATCTTCATTGAATGATAATTTACCACGTTGATCAAAACGAAGAATATATTCTGCACGATAACCAGATGATTTCTCTGTTTTAGATTCTTTCACAACAGCTGTTTGTTGAGATCCTTCAATTGGTTTTCCACTGCAATAAGCATTGAATCCTTCAAATACTTTCACTAAACCACAACCACCTGAATCGACAACATT
>CACXEN010000143.1 GCA_902766675.1 uncultured Erysipelotrichaceae bacterium | reverse complement strand
CATTAAATGAATTTCGCAGTTACACTTCCCATTTCACCAAAATCAGCAGTGAATTCATCACCTTTTTTAGCTGCTGGAGCTGCAGAGAATGCACCTGATAAGATAACTTCGCCTTTCTTTAAGGTAACACCATATGCCCAAAGCTTATTGGATAACCAAGCAACCGCAATTGCTGGATCACCTAATACTGCTTCACCTTTACCTTCGCCTATGACTTCGCCATTCTTACTAAGTGTCATATGCACATTTGGCAAGTCTACATCTTCGATTTTCACTTTCTTTGTGCCTAATACGTATCTACCACTAGATGCGTTATCACTAACTGTATCAACTAATTTGATTTTCCAATCAGCAACACGGCTATCAACTATTTCAAATGCCGCAACAACATAATCTGTAGCTTTACGCACATCATCTGCTGTTACTTCACCACCTGTTAAATCTTCTTTTAGAATGAATGCTATTTCACCTTCAATCTTTGCTTGGATGAGTTTATCAATTTCACACTCTCCATTTTTACAATCCATTGCTTCAAATAAGTGACCGTAGTCTGGTTCATTTACACCTAATTGTTCTTGAATACCGAAGGATGTTAATCCAATCTTTTTACCTGAAATAACATGTCCTTCTTTTACTACTCGATCAACATTTGCTAATTGGATTGCATATGCATCATCGATATCTAATGATTCATCCATCTCTGTTAGTGGTGCAATTGCAACTCTAGAAGCTTCTGCTTCATAGAGCATATCCGCAAATTTTTGAATATCTTTTGCCATAATTCTTCTCCAATATGAGATTCATTATTTCGCAAAGAATAATTTCAATTGATCAGCGAATTCTTGTGTGTGTTCAATTTGTGTCCAGTGACCACATTTACCGAATACATGTAATTGTGCATTTGGAATCAATTTTAATAATTCATAAGAATTGCTGAGAGGAATAACTCTATCTTCACGACCATGGATGATTAGAGTTTCATGTTGAATGTCTCTAATATATTGTTGGTCATCAGCCATGTCTTCTACACCCTTTTGTCTTGGTTCTGGGAACATTGATGAGAAGCTTTCTTGGAATCCAGGTTGGATAGAACCTTGATAACGGCTTTCAGCTAATTCTGGAGTAGCATTAGAATGGTCATATGTGAAGATATTTAATAGTTTTGCCATATTTTCTGGTGATGGTGTATACCCCCATACTTGGTCAAGACCATAAGTAATTGGGAAGCTAACACCCATAGCACCCATAAGTACTAGTTTGTTTACACGGTCTGGATAGTTGATCGCAAATGATAATGCAAGTGCGCCACCAAATGAGTTACCAACTAAGTTAGCTTTTTCAATGCCTAATGCATCAAATAATTCGATTGTTTGTTGAACCCAAACTCTCATTCCATATGTTTGGCCTTCTACTCTTTCTGTGTAGCCAAATCCAACAAAGTCTGGTGCGATTACACGATATTCATCTTTTAATAATGGGAATACTTTATTCCAGTTAGCATATGCTGTTACACCTGGTCCTGAACCATGTAGGAATACAACTGGGAATCCCTCACCTAAGTCATGATAATTTGTTTCAAAGTTTCCTGTTTTAATACTGTTCGCAATTTCTGGTCTTTTTTCTGTCATACTGTCCTCCTTCTTCTAAACAGATTTTTTATTTAACCACGTTTTTTTAGTGCAATAGATATTTCGTCAGCCGCTTGGATTGTTGCATTGATGACTTCATCCAAGCGTTTTCCATACATATCTTTGACTAAACCGGATACACTAATCGCATAAAGCACTTTACCGCTTTCATCTCTCACTGGAGCCCCTACGCATCGTAAGCCTTCCATGATTTCACCATCATCCAATGCATACCCTCTTTTCTTTACACGTTGCAATTCTTCTTTGAGTTTTGCTTGGGTTGTGATGGTTCGCTTTGTTAGAGCAGGTAACCCTCTTTGTGATATGACGCGCTTAACCTCTGCTTCACTCTTATTTGCTAATAAGACTTTTCCTAATCCGGAACAATGCATTGGTAAGCGAATGCCTACATCTGACATGATGCTGAATATAGAATCAGCAGCTATCTTTTCTAAGTAAAGTACTTCACCATTATCTTCTGCGCCTAAATGAACTGTCTCACCAAATTGTTTATTGAGCTTTTTCATTACAGGCATTGCTGCATCACGGATATTGAATGCTCTTTGTACCTTACTACCTAATTCAAATAAATGAATTCCGAGTTTATAATTTCCAGTCTCATTTGATTGTGAGACATAGTCATAATCTCTTAATGTTGTAATAAGACCATGCACTGTACTCTTTGGCAGACCAATTTCCTCAGATATCTGCGCAAGCGACATACCCTCGCTTTTTGATGCGAGCACATCAAGAATGATAAGTGCGCGTTCTACTGACTGAATCCTTGAGGATTTCTCAGTTTTACCATTTTTATTAACCATAATGGTCTCCTAATTAAATCTTTATCTAACCGAAATATAGCACCCGATGTAACCGATTTCAATGAACAAATTCGAAAATATCGAATATTCGTTCGATAATGTCGAATTCTAAAGTTAGACATTTTTACCCATTACAAAAGAAAAAACAACGCTAATTCGCGTTGCTTATCTTGTCTTTAGGATGCTTTGATTTCTGTTCCAGTTAATCCAGCTAAGCCATCTTTTGCCTTTTCTAATGAAGTAATTAAAGCACTATGACCACTTTCTTCTACATATTTCAAACAGGCTTGTATTTTCGGTAACATCGATCCTGGAGCGAATTCATTATCCGCAATATATTGCTTTGCCTCTTCTATTGTCATAGATGATAATTCTTTTTGCTTAGGTGTATTGAAATGTATACATACTTTTTCTACTGCTGTAAGAATAACTAATTTTTCTGCATTTAAATCTATCGCAAGTCTTGCCGAAGCATTATCTTTATCAATAACTGCAGATACACCTCTTAAACCATTTTCCTCTTCTATAACAGGAATTCCTCCACCACCTATCGCAATGACGATAGCACCAGTATCAGATAATGTTTTAATTACATCTAATTCTTGAATGCGAATTGGAATTGGTGATGCGACTACTTTTCGATATCCTCTTCCAGCATCTTCAACATAGATATCATCTGAATGAGACATCCTTTCTTTCGCTTCTTCTTCTGTATAGAATACCCCTACAGGTTTTGTAGGATTTTTAAAACCTGGATCATTTTTATCTACGACAACTTGTGTCACTACCGTCACACATTTTTTATCTACACCTCTATTTGCGAGTTCATTTTGAATTGCTTGTTGTAAATGATATCCAATATATCCTTGGCTCATTGCGCCACATTCCGCAAATGGCATTTCTGGTGTATCTCCTCCATGACTACTAGAAAAGCTCATCGCATTATTAATCATACCTACCTGTGGTCCATTTCCATGACCTACCACAACATCATATCCATCTAATGCTAAATCAACCAATGCCCCTGCAGTATTTTTTACTAATTCTAATTGCTCTTGTGGATTGTTGCCTAAGGCATTTCCACCTAAAGCAACCACAATCTTCGAATGCTTCATCTTATTCT
>CACXEN010000142.1 GCA_902766675.1 uncultured Erysipelotrichaceae bacterium | reverse complement strand
TCATTTGAATACATCCATTCCTCAAAAGTAGAGAACATCTTTTCTGTATCAGATACTTTATGTTCAATCATTGGCCAAGCAAATGCCAATTTTGTTTCATTTTCTAAAGCTTGAGATTTAAGAGCTCTAAAGCGATTCTTAAGAGTATTCACTTCTTGTCTTTGTTCAGTCTCTTTAGCCAATATTTCATCTAATTGATTTTCTAAAGCTTTGACTTGTGTATCACAAGTTACGATATTCTTTTCAACATCTTGCATCAGTAAATCTGCTTTTTTTAATTTACCAGACACAATTAAATCTTCGGCATCTGCTAAGTCAGATCCAATTTTAGAAATATCAGCTTGCACATTATCAAAGTTGAGTTGTGCATCTTGCATTTTGGTATTTGTGTCCTGGTCTACTCTTGCAATCGCAACAGCTTTGTTCATTTTTAAAGAAACTGGAATGTTTTTTACAAGGATATATTGATTCTCCAATTCAGCTAATTCGTTTTTAAACCTTTTTGTTCTTACTCTATGAATAATTAGTAACATGACTAATATTACGATTAATACAGCAATAGCAATTACTACTCTTATATCAGAGATAATTCTTAAGAATTCACTCATAACTTACTCCTTTCGTCTACGTGCTATATTTTATCACAGATTCCTCATTATTTATCGCCGTTTTCTCTATATATAATTTGACTTAAAAGTATGTCAATGTTAATATAATTCTCGCGTAAAAATGATGGCAGCATACAGAGTCATACATCAGGCGTTATCGACACGCGGCTGTACCATAGTAACCTGCTGCATTAGGTGAAATGGCTTACGATGACACCCTGTAATGAAGATCTGTACCTGTTATTGTTTCTAGCCAAAGGAGGAAACAAAACATGGCACGTTACACAGGACCAATATGGAAGAAGTCAAGACGCTTAAGCTTCTCTGTATTAGAAACAGGTCAAGAGCTAAGAAAAAGAACTTATGCTCCAGGTCAACATGGACCAACAAAAAGAGTTAAATTAAGCGGTTATGGTACACAGTTAAGAGAAAAACAGCGTGTACGTAATATGTATGGATTAAGTGAACGTCAATTCCACAACCTATTCGTTAAAGCATCAAAAATGGATGGTATGGCAGGTGTTAACTTCCTAGTTCTATTAGAAAGTAGATTAGATAACCTTGTATACCGTATGGGCTTTGCAAGAACAAGAAGAGCAGCAAGACAACTTGTAAATCACGGCCACATTGAAGTAAACGGTAAGAAATTAAACATCCCAAGTGCTCAAATTAAACCGGGTAGTGTAATATCTGTAAAAGAAAATGCAAGAAACATGAAAGTGATTGCAGAAGCATTAGAAGCACAAATTTCTGCTCCTGCATTCGTTGAAGTAGATGCAGAAAACAAAAAAGGAACATATGTAAGAATTCCTGAAAGATCTGAATTAAATCAAGAAATCAACGAATCACTCATTGTCGAATACTACAACAGATAAAAAAAAAGGAATCTTCCAATTGAATTTGGAAGATTTTTTTATTGGATTTTTAGAATAGAATCTCTATATACTCTATGCCATCTAATTCATAAATAATAGAAATATGATTGCCTATATCATATCGAATATTTTTCGCATCCATTAAGCTACGATAACGATTATAATCCTCTATTAATTCATCAGAATATTCATTTGGATTATCACTCGTCATAAATACTCCACCAACAAACGCATCAAATTTCGCTAAGTCATCCTTTACACTAGTAGAAATATTTAGATTCTTATCTCTTAAAAAGAATACATCAGGATCATTTAAGAATGCTCTACCATTCAATTGCCTTCTAGCAAGTGATGTAGAAATTGCATGCTTTGTGGATGGTCGCTCTCTATGAATAATACGCATATGCGGTTTATCATCCCAATCTAGAGAAACATCGCAACTTACTCTACTATATTCAAATAATCCAAAAGTTGGCCAAAGTGGAACACCGCAACCTAATATTAATTTATCTTTGCACAATTCTCTTATCCACTTACAGCCACGTATCATTCTAGCTGCTCGTGTTTCATCTTTTGTGCCAAATGGCGCTCCTCCATATAAGAAGTCTAGTTTTACTAAATCGATACCCCATTCATTAAATACTCTATCAAAGACTTTCGTCAGATACTCTTTTACTTCTGGATGATCAATATCAAGCGCATAGAAGCCACTCCAGTTACAACCAAGTTTCCATGGATTGCCATCTACTTGAAAGAACCAATCTCTATGCTTTTGATATATTTCACTCTTCTCTTCCGCCACAAATGGCGCAAGCCATAGACCAGCAATATATCCATTTTCATGTATTTCATCAACCATAGGCTTCAAACCATTTGGAAATTTATTTTTATCTGGTTCTAACCAATCGCCAATAAATGGTTCCCAACCATCATCAATTTGAAATACATCCCCTTCACGCAATATCTTTTTAGCGCCTAATAAATCTTCAGAAATTGTTTGGTATGAAATATTTTGATAGCGATTATACCAAGAGGAATACCCGCAAATCTTTTTATCTGTTTTTGGAGTAATACCTAATGCTTTAAAATATGCATCAAAGACTTCGTCTTCATTTCCTTCCATATAAAACAAATCAAAACAATGATAGTCACCAGTAAAATGAATATCTTTACAATCTCTAGAAATCGTAAATGTGTCCGTATTTGCGTCATTATGGAATACTGTATAGCCTGGATTTTCATCTAATGATCCAAAGAAACGATAACGCTCCCCTTTCCTAAAATAACAATAGGAAAAGCCATGACTAAATCCTTTTTCATTTTCATAATCAATGAAATGATAATCACCATAACGATCTAATGAGAATTGATTCACAACGAATTTAGGTAAATGATTCACACCTCTCATTCTTTCGTTTTTTCTTAATTCTCTACATGACGTCCATGTTTGATATCCATTCATAAAGACAACTTCTTCATCTTCCATATGGTATGACATCGTTGCTTGAATAGATTGAATCGTTTCATCTTGTAATGGAGTTACAACAATATTTTCTCCACTTTCTAATACATATTCACGATCATACGTATTCTTATCTGTAACAACTTTTAAAGCGTATTTCATTATGCACCTCTTTTTGCTTTAAGTTGTTGCGCAATTTCCTCACTTTTCTCATCAGTTAAAATAAACTTCTTCGTAAATATTACAAATGCTGCAATTAAACCTAGAATAGGTAATATTGTCATCAACAATCTTAATCCTGTTAAAGTCGATGCAGATTGTTGTGCAATCGTTTCACCTTCATTTGTATTACCAACAAGTCCAATTAAGTCCAAACCAACGCCAGTTAAAAATACTGCAACACCACTAGCAAGTTTTACCACAAATGTTTGCATACTAAATATAACTGATTCTTCTCTATGTCCTGTTTGAAGTTCACCATAGTCAACAGTACTTGATAAGAAGACAGTTGTTAAAACAGTTAAGATACCATTTGATATAAATACCAATATACCTGGAATCAATAATAGAACTAGATTGCTAGATAAGCCAATCATGCAGAACAACAACAATAATGCATAACCACTAATAGCACTTGTTAAACAGAATTTAAATATTTGTGTATTACTAAATTTCTTTCTAAGTAAAGGATAAACTAGCATCATACCTAAAATCTGAGAAGCTCCGCCAACAGAATTAAAGATAGTATAATTACCTGTCCATCCATCACCACCTAAAGCAAATCCCATATCATATTTAAAGAAATAGATAATAAGATTTGAAGTAATATATAAAGCACTATTAATTAATACAATTGTAAGCACCGTCACCATTGCTTGGTCATTTTTAAATAATGATGAAAACATTTCCTTTACAGAAGTTGTTTGCATTTCTTCTTGTGTACTATTTTCTTTAATGCTAACAAATAGAATTACCTCAGTTACCACAAATATTATTGCGACTATTAAGCCAAACCACTTAAAGCCTACTCTTTCATTACCGCCACCAAGCATAGATACAGCTAATACTGTTCCAATCGTGATCAATGCATTACCAACACCTGCACATGTTCTACCTACAACAGATAGACTTTCTCTATCTTTTGCATTATCAGTAACTGCAGGAATCATAGACCAATATGGAATATCCATCATTGTATAAGTAACACCCCACAAAATATAAATTGCAGTAAAGTATACCATCATTTGTGTACCTTCTAAATTTGGTGCAGCAAATAATGCGAATAATACAAAAGCATTTAGAACTGTTCCAGAAATTAACCAAGGTCTAAATCTACCCCATTTACTCTTTGTTTTAGCAACCAAAACACCCATCAAAGGATCATTGATAGCGTCAAATACTCTAGCAATCATTAAAATCAAACCAACAAACGATGCATTTAAACCAAGAATATCTTGGTAATAATACATGACATAGCTAGCTGATAATGCATATACCATGTCTTTACCAACTGCACCCAATCCATAAGCGATTTTTTCTTTCTTTGAAAATCCCATAACTACCTCCGCTTTATATCAAATTCAACAGTAACATCTTCAACATTATCTACATGTATGGTTAATGAAGCTTTTCCTTCACCACATGTTTTGACATATGTACCACCCATACCACCTTCTAAAGTAGTAACACTTGGTCCTACCAATTCGATAGGTCCAGCTACTTCAAATGTAATTGGTAATTGTCCATAACTAGCCACATTATTATTCTCATCTAATAATCGAATACGAATTGCGCTCATATCATACGTATCAGATTCATATAATGTTGTGCTAGATACTTTTACTTCTAAATGTAATTTTGTGCTACTTGATTTAATGACAGATTTCACAACTTTATTATTCTTTATTGCGTCAAATCTCCATTCCACACTATCAGCACCCCAAGCACCAACATATTTGCCATATAGTGCCACACCTTCTTCAAATGACATCTTATATCGCATCATGCACCAAGCTAATTCTGCTTTATACTTCAATGGTAAATTTGGAAATCCATATTTCTTTGCGGCATTGAGTGCACTAGTCACAAGTTCTGTTTGTCTTTTATTAAAGTTTTCATTTGTTTCTACAAGTTTTCCAATTGTATCATCGATTAAAATTGGACCATGTTTTAAACCTTTAAACTCTTCATTCTTAAATGATTTCACAAATTGGTTATTTTTATATAAACGAACTTCATCCGCATTTGTAAAGGCATAGATTGATTCAATTGTACCAGCTGGATAATCACCAATATCCATAGAAGAACCAATTTCTAAAATATCTTCTTCATCACTATTTTCTGCATATACATACGCAGCTAGTTTTGGATTTCTAAATGAATCCATGACACCGTGATAACAGATTCGATCACCTGAACCAAAATCTTTATGTGTCGGATAATCAAACATACACCACTGAAT
>CACXEN010000141.1 GCA_902766675.1 uncultured Erysipelotrichaceae bacterium | reverse complement strand
CCATCTCCACCAACTACAACAAGTGCATCAATTTCATTATTCTTCAAATTCTCGACACAAGCATTTTGGATCTCTTCTTCCTTAAACTCAGGTAAGCGAGCTGATCCTAATGTTGTGCCACCACGATCCAATATATTTGAAACAGATCTTTTTTCAAAATCCACAAATGTATTTTCGTATAAACCTTTATATCCGTTACGGATTCCAACAACTTCAACTCCGTTATTAATTGCAATACGTGTCACTGCACGAATCGCCGCATTCATTCCAGGAGCGTCACCACCACTAGTTAATATACCGATTTTTCTAACCATAGAGAAAACCTCCGCCTATACATTTTATCAAAAAAACCACCGATTTAAAGAGAAATCCGGCGGTCTTTTCCTGTAAGCGCTATCACTTTTGTCATATGCTTAATTCTTTCAATAATTCTTGCTGATTTATTCTCATCAGCATCTCCTTTACTTGTATATTGGAAATGTGTATCAAGCATATCTAAATCAATATTTGAAGTAAACCACGTTGTTAAACCATTCTCATAGCGATGTTCTAACAATGGAAAAAGTATGGAATCTCTATTCCATGCTGTAACTGATTCAGCACCGATATCATCAATAACTAAAAACTTTGCTCTACGTAAACGATTGAATTCATCTTTGTCTTCATCTGTACGATGTAATTCCGCAATGCGTTTACAGAAAGATGGATAATGCACAAAAGCTACCTTCTCACCATTTTTTGCATGTTCATTACATGCACAAGCAGCTAAATATGTTTTACCAGATCCCATCGTGCCATAAATATATAATCCTTTATGATTATCACTTGCTTGCATCGCTTCTTCTAGCACCAATAAATAATCATCATCTTCATTTTCTACATTGATATTTTTAAATGAAACTGTTTGGTTTTTAACACCTAAATCACTCACCAAATAATTCTCCATATGCTTTGTCGCATTTAAAACTTCTCTTTGGTAATGACATGGTGTAATAACCCAATCTAATAAACCATCATACGTTAAATTATTAAAATACCCTTTTGTCTTTTGTTTGCAAGCATGTAAACCTTCGCAATTTTGACATGGTTTAAAAGAGATGAGCCATTCTCTTAAACGCCAAGGGAATTTTTCAATTACATCACTTGGAATTTCATTCTTTTTTAATACATAAGAAATTGCAGAATTCTTCTTTAATGCTTGAATCAACTTATCTGTAGTTTCATTATTCACATTGTCACTAATATTTATATCTAACTTTTGCATATTAACCCTTCTTATCTTTTTGCAATTTCTTTATTCTATCTATCGTTTCTTTTGAGGCAACTTTCTTTTCTTTATAAACACCTTGTTTTTGTTCTTTGATATAATCAGGTGCTTCAATACGCATTGATTTCGTTTTCTTTACGCCCACTTGTTTTTGTGTTTCAAGAATTGCGTCTTGTTTATTTTTCACACCATCTCTTGCCCACTCAGCCGCAACCTTTTGTACGAATTGTGGATTCAAACGATTGTTGCTTACTTCTAATATATATTCAATTAGTACATTAATGACCTCATTTGGAAATTTCATCTTCATGCCTAAATCTTCTAATATCTTTTTATCTGCTAAAGCAACTGGCGCACCATTTTGTTTGCTTTGTAAAAAAGATATAGGAGATACTTCATATGCATCCTTTTTCCCTTTTATATCTGGATCAGCTTTCTCTGCCATCAACTTTAACTTTTCTTCATCTAATTCCATTGTCGCAAGATTTACACTTTTACTTACTAATACGCGCATCTTATCAACAGATAAGCCATGAATGGTTGCTAGTTTTCCAATAATATATAAATTCTCTTGTGTTCTTAATTCTACTGGGAATACCAAAGATGACGTTGATGAAATAAATTTATCATAATCAAATTCAATCGTATCATCATCTAACGAAATTGAATAACGTGGTTGTATTCTTGTATATTCCACATCTTCTTTTTCAACGATAGCTGCTTTATGTCTTACCATTCTAGTAATATCTTTATAGTTATTCACACTAACTGATTGATTCAATAAACTAGCACATGTAATATCACTTTGTTTTTGACCTACTACTTTTGTATAGCGTGACATATATACTTTACTTTGAATAAAATCTTTTGCGCTTAATACTGGTAATAAAGAATATACATAATTATTTCGTGATTCACTTTCTTTCACATATACTTTTAACAACATATATTCTTCTAGTTTCGCACAAGCTCGATCAAATTCATAAGATGACATATTGAGAAGTGTTAAAAGGCGTGCATGAGATTCTAGTGCATGTAAGTTTTTCGCTTCAGCCATTAAAGTAAGATAAACCAAAACACCCTCTTTTGTGATAAGAGGTTGATATAGTGTCATCAATACTTGTAATGCACTAGCGTCAATACCTTGCAAATATTCACAACGATATGCATCGCGTGGTTTAATCTCCATGTCTTTCTCCTTTTAACTCTTTTAACATCGCATTGATTTGATGCATCAATGATTCTAAGTCTAAATTATTATATAGTACTCTATCTGCTTTTGAAATCTGAATTTTTTCATCCAATTGACTATGATAGCGCTGATATGCTTCTTGATAAGTATAATTGCGATATTCCATCATTCGATCTATTGCGACTTTTTCATCACAAGTTACTACCACTATCTCATCAAACAAATCTTCAAAACCAGCCTCAAACAACAATGGTACTTCTGCAGCCACAATTGGTAAATCCGCATGATTAGAAAAGAATTTCAATATTCCTTCTTTCACAAATGGATGTACAATCGCATTAATTTGTTTGCGTTTATCTTCATCAGAGAATATAAGATCTGCTAACTTTTTTAAATCAATTTCTTGATTCTCATCCAATATCTCATTACCAAATTCTCTAACAATCACATGATATGTATCAGATCCTTTGATATATGCCATTTTGGCATATTGGTCACTATTAAAAACTGGTATCCCTCTTTGTTTTAAAAGAATAGATACTGTTGTTTTCCCTGCTGCGATTGTTCCAGTAATTCCTAATTTCATATTTCTCACTTTTGACATTTTGGACAGTAATAGGAAGACCTACCACCAATTCGTTTCATTTTAATTTCACTATCGCACTTCTTACATATCTTCTTCTCATGTACTGCACAATCTAATTGAAATAAACCTGTTACACCCAAAGAAGATGTATAAGATCGTATTGTTGTGCCACCTTTTTCTATTGCTTTTTGAAGTATCATTCGCGATGCTTCAATGATGTTTTCTTCATCTTTCTTAGTAATTCTTTTACAACTTCTTTGTGGTCTAAGTCCACACGCAAATAGAATTTCATCGGCGTATATATTTCCAATCCCACTAATAAAATGTTGGTCTAATAATAATGTTTTTAATGGCAATTTTTTATTCTTAATATAAGAATGGAAATATTGAGTGTTCAATCTTTCATCAAATGGTTCATAGCCCAATTCATGAAAATGATCCAAATCTATCTCTAATGGATAGATTTCCATTCTACCAAATTTACGTGTATCTCGATATCGCAATTCACTACCATCACTTAGATGAAAAATAACATGCATATGTTTATCCCGTGGCTCACTTGGCTTTTGGATATAGTATTTCCCTTCCATGCGCAAATGCGACACAAGTGTAAAGGTATCCATTTGGAATAGAATATATTTTCCTCGTCTAGAAAATTGGCGAAAACTTTCGCCAATGCACATCTTTTTAAAATGAGATGGTTTATCTAGAATCATTTTTGGATAAAGTATTTCTACATCCGTAATTGTTAAATCTTTTATCTTTGACTCTAATGTACGTACCACCGTTTCAACTTCTGGTAACTCTGGCATTATTTCGCCTCATACCATGTCTTACCAATTGCACATTCTGCAGTGAGTGGTACTTTTAATGTCATTGCATGTACCATACCATCATTAATAAGATCTTTCATCAAATCTATTTCATCTTCTGGCACATTAAATATCAATTCATCATGAACTTGTAAAATCATTTTAGATTTTACTTTTTTCTTTTCCATCATTTCATCAATATGAATCATCGCAATTTTTATTAAGTCTGCTGCACTACCTTGAATTGGCGCATTCATGGCTGCACGTTTTCCAAATTCTCGAATCGCATAATTCTTATCATGAATCTCTGGTATTTCACGTCTTCTTTTCGATATTGTTTCGACATATCCATTTTTCTCACAGAATTCAACAACTGAATTCATATAGGTTTGAATACCAGGATATGCACGATAATATTCATTGATAAAGTCAGCTGCTTCAACTCTAGATACACCTAGCTGTGTAGCCAATCCAAAATCACTGATTCCATATACAATACCAAAATTTACTGTTTTTGCTTTACGGCGATCTTCAGCTGTGACTTCTTCTGCTTTTTTATGGAATACATCCATCGCAGTTTGTGTATGAATATCAATACCTTGATTAAACGCATCAATTAATGATTTCTCATTTGCCATATCCGCAAGCATACGCAATTCAATTTGGTGATAATCACTAGAGATTAATACACAACCTTCTTCTGGTAAGAATGCTTTTCTTATTCCCCTTGCTTGTTCATCTCTGACACTAATGTTTTGAAGGTTTGGCTCTGAAGATGATAATCTTCCTGTTTGTGTTGCACATTGGTTATAAATGGTATGTATTTTACCATCTTTATATATGTACTTCTTTAACCCTTCCGCATATGTACTATATAATTTTGAAAGTTTACGATACGTTAATATATGTTCAATAATTGGATGAATTCCAATTAACTTCTCTAATTTTTCAGCAGAAGTACTACGCTTTTTTCCACTAGGAAGAGCCAAGTCATCAAAAAGAACTTCTCCCAATTGTTTTGGAGAATTGATATTAAATTCTTTATTCGCATATTGATATATTTGCTTGCTTTCTTCTTCAATCTTCTTGAATGTCTCTTGCGCAATACTATCTAATACATTCTCATCACATCGAATACCTTCTTCTTCCATTCGATATAAAATCTCTGTTAGAGGCATCTCAATGTTGTAATATAAGTCATCCATTTCAAATCGATGGATGTCTTCTATTGTTGCATCATATAATTTATAAATATTATTGGCCCACTGTCCACTTCGTAAAGCTTCCGCATCCTCATCTACCGTTAGAATTGGTTTATTCGCTTTACCATAGATATCTTCATATGACATTGAAGTATGTAAATCATATTTTTCTAAGATTTTATCACTGCTTGTCAAAGATGAATCCACAAGTGAAGCCATAATCATTGTATCTTCATGCCACACTGCATCAATGCCTAATTGTTTAAACAAATGCATTGTTCTTTTGACATCATAACCAATTTTCTTTTTCTTTGTATCTTTTAAATAGGCAAGTAATTGCTCATCTTTTTTAGCATCTTCAATATCAATATATACACATTCTTTTTTATTGGTTAATGCCAAACCTCTTACAATGGCATCTAAATATAAATCATGCGTATCATTTACATAAATTGCTAAATCATCTTCTAAAAGTGAAGCTGGTACACTTTTCACTTTTTCTACTTTATCTTCACGAATGACTTCTTCTACACTTCCATTATCATTAATATGTTCCATAAAACGTTTCGATAATGTATTCATTTCTAAGCCTTGTAAGAATTCCACAATTCCAGGATAGTCTGGCTCAAAAGCTAGTGCATCTAAGCTGAAGTCTAAATCAACATCTGTTTTGATTGTTGCTAATTGTTTACTAAGTAGTGCTAAATTAGCTCCTTCCACAACTTTCTTTTGTAAAGCACCTTTTAATTCATCACTATGTTCTAATACATTTTCTACTGTTCCATATTGATCTAAAAGTTTTAAAGCAGTTTTTTCACCAACCCCAGGAATGCCAGGAATATTATCACTTTTATCTCCCATCAATCCTTTTAAATCAATCACTTGTGGTGGAGTAACTCCCATTTCTGCTTTTAATGTTTCTTCATCCATAATACCTAATTCACTGATACCTTTTTTCATGAGTAATACATCGGTATCATGATCAATCAACTGTAATAAATCTTTATCAGATGTTAATACTGTTGTGTGATACTCTTTTGCGATTTTAGAAACAGTTCCAATTAAATCATCTGCTTCAATATCTGCTCTTTCAATCCAAAAAACATGAAAGGCATCTAGCATATCTCTTACTAGTTGAAATTGTGGCACAAGATCATCTGGTGCAGGTTGTCTACCACCTTTATAATCTTCATATAAATCATGACGAAATGTATGCTTTCCAGCATCAAAAGCTACCATCAAAGCATCAGGTTGAACAGTATCTAATGCTTTTTGAAACATAGACGCAAATCCAAAAATAGCATTGGTTGGTATACCATTCGATGTCGACATTTTCGCTCCACTATATGCTGTTGCATAATAGGCACGAAATAACATTGAATTTCCATCCACAAGCAATAGTTTTTTCATACCAACCTCCTATTCAGATCCATTTTCTATAAGCATTGTTTCTAATACACTTAAGTTTTCATACATCAAGGAAAGATAATCTTTTCCATCATTTTCTTCAGCGGTTGTTAAACTTGAAATATTTGATAATTCTACTCTCGTTAATCCAAGTTCACTTTCTAACTCATCAAATAATGCGACCATATCTTCTGTCATATTTGGCTCATAAACGATATATTTCACATCATCCGCAACAATTCTTTGTTTGATAATTGCTAATTGTTCACTTGTAGGTAATACACCATATTTCGATAACACAATTGGATATGTTTCAAAACCATAAGCTTTTTGCCATGTCCCAAAACTAGCAGTCATCGACACAAATTT
>CACXEN010000140.1 GCA_902766675.1 uncultured Erysipelotrichaceae bacterium | reverse complement strand
GGTTTCTTATTCTCAAAGAATTGGCAGTTGAATTTTTCTGCATACATTTTTACATTCGCATTTTGTGATGCACGCATTTCTAAAAGATAATTGAGTTTTTCTTCGGTTGTAATTCCATCTGGGTCATATACATATCCATTATGACCAGAAATCGTTACTGCCTTTCCTCCTAATTCCGCAATCTTTTTCGCAGCGCCCCATGCCACATTGCCATATCCACTAAGCACAAATGTCTTTCCTTTGATAGAATCATTTTCATGCTTGAATACTTCATTTGCGTAATATAGGACACCATATCCAGTTGCTTCTGGTCGTATGAGTGAACCACCATAGTTCAACCCTTTCCCAGTAATTACACCATTATCATAAGAATTTCTAATTCTTCGATATTGACCAAATAAATAGCCTATTTCTCTAGCACCTACACCAATATCTCCTGCAGGAACATCTAAGCTTGGCCCAATATGACGTTGTAGTTCACTCATAAACGCTTGTGTAAAGCGCATGATTTCACCATCTGATTTACCATGTGGATCAAAATCAGAACCACCTTTAGCACCACCAATTGGAAGTGTTGTTAAACTATTCTTAAAGATTTGCTCAAAACCTAAGAATTTCAAAATAGAAAGATTTACAGATGGCGCAAAACGAAGTCCACCTTTATATGGCCCAAGCGCTCCATTGAATTGTACGCGATATCCTCGATTTACTTGTACATTTCCTGCATCATCCACCCAAGTCACACGGAATTCAATTACTCTTTCTGGCTCTACTAGTCTTTCTAATAGTGCAGCCTTTTCATATTCTGGATGTTTATCAATTACTGCATCCAAAGATGTTAAAACTTCTTCTACTGTTTGTAAGAATTCTGGTTCATTTGGATTCTTTTCTTTTACTTCTTGAATGACTCTTTCTATATATGCATTCATCGCAAATCTCCTTTGTTAAATTTTATTGTAGTTATTTTACAATAACTTTACTTTCGTGTTAAGAAAAACTACTCTTGGTTTTTCACAAAATCTTCTTGGTATCCTTCTAAACTTTGAACATATGTCAAATAATCATTAGAGAAGAAATATGGTGTAGGCCCAAATGGATTAATCACAATACCATCATAATGTTTTCTAGCTATTTGTATGCATTGAGGAAATGTCATTTTTAGGGCAAGTGCTCTTTCGTCAGTGATGACTTCACTATATTGCTTCAATGTATTCCAATCTGTAAAGATTGGTAAGATTGGACTATCTTCGTGCCCGTTAGTGGAAACAGATAGAAAGCTAACATCTTTGCTTTCATGAATGACATCCATCATATCGCTAGTAACATTTTCCTCTGGCGCAATTCTTGTCGGTAATAAATATTTGCCATGACACACATCATAAACCAATATACTGATAAATTCTTTCTCATCCACATGACGTTTATAATTTTCAATCATTGCCAGAACTCTCGCATTTTCTGTATTGATAACTTTGTTGTTATCGACGATGCGACCAATATTTGTTACGACACTATATTTTTCAACCACAAAATTCTTTGGTAATCCATTGAATTCTACGACCACTTCACAATCTCTTGCGGACCTTACCACTTTATTATTTTCAAATATTTTCTTTATCGTGAGATTTACTCTATGCTCACCCAATCCCACCAAATGCACCATTTCACCTTTTTGTAGTAATCCTTTTAATTGGCCTTGTACTTTTCCATCTTCTTTTACATCTTCTACAAGCATATGGAATCTTTCTTTGTGCCCAATAAGTGCAGTTTGTTCTAATTTTTTAATACGTGTCTCTCTAGATTGCATCGTTTGATAATTACGCACATACATCGTAATCGCAACGATTACCGCAACTATACTAAGCACAATAACTTCTTTCGAATAATTCTCATATAGTGGATGGCCTTCTTGCTTACTAGCTTTACTTATTGCAGTTAAAAGAAATAAATGAATGAATCCTATAAAGAGTATATTCATACTCCATCTAGATATCCCTTTTTCTTTGATTCCTTCCGATTTCCTATTACAAAAATCTGTCATTTTTAATAATAGAAAACCTATTGCACAACTTGGCACAAAAATAAATAATGCCGAGAAAATATCTAAGGACTTATCTGCTAAGCCTTCGATGCCCACATATATCAAAGTGACTACTATTTGAAATATCACGCCAAATAAAAATGCACATAAAAAATAACCAAATTTTTTCATATGTATAGTATACCACTGAAAAAGAGCTGTTCTTAGCAGCTCTTAAGGTCTTCTTAACCATATTAGATAAAGATTAGAATCTTCATCACTTTCCAATGGGAAGATTGTGCCCATCATTTCACCTTCTTCACCATTC
>CACXEN010000139.1 GCA_902766675.1 uncultured Erysipelotrichaceae bacterium | reverse complement strand
GTCATTTTCTTTAAATCCATTGTAAAATCTCCTTATTTTCATTTAACGTCGGGTAGCCGCTACCGACGGTGGCAATAAAACCACTTAGTCTATTTTACATAAAAAGAAAACTTTTTAAATATTTTTTGCAATAAATTTCTACTTTCACCCATTAGTTAAATAGAAAGACGAGGAACAATTATGATAAAACGTATTATTACAAGCCTAGCTATAATCTTAGGTATCTGCTCAACATTTACACCTGTAATGGCTTATTCCATCGTAGAAGATGTTGAAGTTGAATCAAACAGTGTTGTTGAAGTAGAACTCACCAAAAATGTTAAATATCAAAATCCAAAAGTTATTGTAAAAGATTCTTCAGGAAATACTTATTCAGCTTCATTAATTGAATTTGATTCTGATGATCTAAAATTCTATGTAAACGGATTAAAGGCTAACACAAAGTATACATTCTCCATTAGTGGCGTTAAAATTCGCAATACAAACGCTAATGCGGATGTAACTGGCTCTTTCAAGACAAGAAATCGTGTAACAGCTTACCAACTCAAAAAAGGCTGGATTAGAGATTCTAAGGGATGGTGGTACCGCAACGCAAATGGTAGCTATCCAAAAAATCAATGGAAGAGAATCGGTGATGACTGGTACCATTTCGATAAGTATGGGTACATGCAAACAGGTTGGCAAAAGATTTCTGGTAAATGGTATTATTTCGATGAAGACGGCGAAATGGAAACAGGCTGGGAAAAGATCGGAAATAAATACTACTACTTCGATAGAAATGGTGCTCTCCAAACAAATAAATGGATTGGCAGACACCATGTAAATGCTAACGGCGTTTGGGACAGAAGTTATTAAGAAAAGCTCTATTAAGAGCTTTTTTCTTTGATTTCTTCTTTTGCTTTAGCTAGTGTTTCAAACACACCAACGCATAGACTTCTTATATATTCATCCGGTTGTGATAAATCTGGAATCATTATTGGTTTACATCCAGCACTATGTGCTGCTTTTATTCCATTAAATGCATCTTCAAATACATAACAATCTTTCGGATCTAGTTGTAATTCATGTGCTGCTTTTAAGAATATGTCTGGTGCAGGTTTTCCATTTTCTACATCCGATCCACTAACTACTGCATCGAAATATTTTTCAATTCCTAAATTCATTAAATTTTTATGAATTCTTTCATGTGGTGCAGCAGATGCTACTGCAAGTTTTACACCCGCTTGATGAAAGTATTCCAGTATTTCTTTCGCGCCTTCTTTTAAAGGAACTCCTTTATCAATCTCTTCAAATGTTTTCTTCTTACACTTTGCATGTAATTCTTCTGGTTGGTCTGTATGATAATACCTTCTTAAAATATCCATCATCATTTCACCAGATGATCCACAAATCTCATATTTAAACTCTTCTGGCAATTCTACACCCATTTCATTTGCGAAAAATTGCCAATTCTTTTGCCAAACACTTTCTGAATCAACAAGCAATCCATCCATATCAAAAATTGCGCCTGCTACCATGAAAACCCCTTTTCTAAACTTATTTTATTATAATCCTTTTTTTATTTGTCTATCTTCCTTTTTCATGATATCTTTTTGTGTAATTATGAGGTCTACATCTAAAACAATTGTGATTGGTTTTATATGTCTATTACTGCTCGCTAGTGGTTTTGGCGTGTATTTATTATTCCAAGAATATTATCGAGATAAATATTATGAAGAAGCACTTAATTCTCTTTCTATTACTTTCAAAGATGAATTAAAGGGAGTACTAGAGTATGGAGAGCCTTTTCATCCTGAAGACTTTGTGTTAGATAGTTCTTCCACATATGAAGTAGAAGGTTTTATTGATTCTTATCAAGTTGGAAATTATACCGTGAAATACACTGTAAAAGATAAAGATTCCCATTTCCAACAAGAAGTAGAAAAAACATTTTCTTATCCAATTGAAGTGGTAGACACAAAAGAACCAATTATAGAAATCAAAAAAGAATCACTCACAATTACGCAAGGTGAAAAATATGATGTACTCTCAAATATCGTGCGCATTGAAGATGTAATAGATGGTCCTTTAGAAAAATCTACTACCAGTCAATCAAACTCTTATTCCATACAATCAGATTTAAACATTCATGAAGCTGGTAGTTATAAAATAGAAATTATCGCAATTGATCGCAATAATCTAAAAAGCGAAAAAACATTTACAGTTGTTGTAGAAGAAGAGAAACAGGAAGAAACTCCTCAAGAAGAAGAAACTATTGATACAACTGATACACAAACTTTAGCCACAACAACCACACAAGAAACTGTTATCGAAGAAACAACTCCTACCCCATCTGTCCCACAAAATACACCTACGCCTACACCTAAACCAACAGCTACGTCAACCCCAAAACCTACTGCAACTCCTACCCCAACCAACACATATAACACGACATGGAATGGCAGTGTACTTACTGCTTATGCTGGTAGAATACAAGGTCCAAGTGGAGTAGAGACTTACTATAATCTCAACATGGATGTTGTTGTAAAAGGTATTCAATCACAAGGCATTAGTGGGGAGTATTGGGTACGTGAAGATGGTGTCAAGATGTATGGAAATTATGTCATCTGTGCATGTGGATATTCTGTCCATCCAAAATATTCGACTGTTCAAACAAGCTTAGGTATTGGAATTTGTGCGGATACAGGTGGTTTTGCGAACAGCGATCCATATCAAATCGATATTGCAACAAATTGGTAAGTTTTTTTCGTTGCATGATAAACCATAAGTATTTATAATATCTACTAGAAAATTATGAACACCAATACCAAGAGAAAGATTATTGAAGCAACCATCCAAGAATTCCACAAAGATGGTTTGAATCTTCAATTAGATAAGATTCTTGAGTCCTGCGATATACGTGAAGCAGACTTTCTTTTATATTTTTCCGATAAAGAAGACCTACTGGTAAATAGTTTGGAATATGTATTTGATCATATCCAAGTTGAAAAGCGTGCAATCATCAATAGTGACTTACCTATCATTGATAAGCTCAAACAAGTAATGATTGCTATGCCCGAACAATATAAAGCAATTAATTATAAACAATTCAATACCTTAAAAACTGAATATCCAAAAGTATTTGAAGTTCTTCGTGAACAATTGTCAGCACATTGGGAACCAATTATTGAATTGTTAAATGAAGGAATTATCACCAATACGATAAAACCTATATCAATCCCATTATTCCAAAGTGTCTTCATTTCCTCCATTGAGATGTTACTTACAAGTGATATCTTGGCAGAAAACCAAATGTCTTATGGATATGCTTTAGAACAACTTCGTACAATTTTAATTGAAGGAATTGTAGTTTGTAAAAATGAAGAATATGACGATGAAGACTATCTATAAGCAGATAGTCTTTTTTCAAAAATAATGAGTGTCTATTGACACTCATTATTTCGTTTTATCCCATTTACCACTAGCATCTACATGGTATTTACCAATCCACTTATTTACTGCCATTGATCCATCAGATTGAACATAATAGTTACCAATCCATTTATTGGCTTGCATGACTCCTGATTTATCCATGTAGTAGTATTTACTTCCTACTTTTACCCAGCCAGTTGCCATAACTCCGCTTGATTTCAAGTAATACCATTTACCAGAATCTTTTAGCCAACCTGTTTGCATATAACCATTTTTATCAAAATGGTACCAGCTTCCACTAATCTTTCCCCATTTATTCTTAGGGTAATTTCCATCTCCGTAAGAGTACCACCAACCTTTTGAGTCTTTCATCCATTTTGGATTACCTTTTGTAATAGTGAACTCTTTAGTAAATGTTCCTTTCCAGTTTCCTTTTCCAGTAAATACTATTCTTCCAACTCCCGCTTTCGTATTGTTTTCATACTTTATAACAAAATCTTTATTCTCTTCGAATGGTGGGAGAATACCATAACCTGCTTGTTTAACCGAAATTACTTTAGGTTTAACCGGTGCGCCATTATATGTATATGTTTCTTTATCTAATATCACATCAAGATAATTTGGGAAACTAGAAGGATTTATCTTATATGTTTTTGTTATTTGACCATTGTATTTACCAATACCAGTAATAGTGATTGTCGCTACACCGGCATTAATATTATTCTTATATGTAACCAGATAATCTGTATTTTCATTCAAACGTTTATTGTTCATTGAAATAGTAAAGTATGGTCGAATTCCAAATGGGCTATAAGTTTGATCACTAATATTAGAAATAGATGCATTCGCAATAGAATGCTTAATACCATCTGTATCTTCGCCATTTTCCGTAAAGACAGGCATACCATAACCATACATATAATCAAATCCAGCATCACCTAAATCTTTGCTTAACTCTACCATCGTATTGTATACATCTTCATGTGTATAGTATGGATTTGTCGCAAGAATATTTGCTGCTACAGCCGCAATATATGGTGACGCAAATGATGTTCCTTGCATCCAACAAAGACCATCATTTCTAGAATAATCTGCCAAACTCAAACTTTCGCCTGGTGCCACAAAGTCTATTCCTTCTCCATAATTCGAGAAATAACTTAAATCATTCTGGCGATTTAGTGCTCCTACTGTTATCACATTATCTACTGCTGCTGGCACAATATAATTCTCCATGATATCTTTACTGTCATTTCCGCTTGCCGCAACCATAAGACCAGAATAGAATTGATTCGTCTTCTTGTTATAGTTATCATAATATTTCTTAGCTTCTTCTCTAATTCCATTAAAATCTTCCAATATGTTTCCGCTAATTGACATATTTACTATATCAGCGCCAACACTCTCAGCATATTGTAATCCCATCCATAATTCTTCCCACGAGCAATGGTTATCACTACCAAGCACTTTAATAGGAATAACCTCAACATTGGTTGGTGTTGATTCCGCTATAATACCAGCTACTGCTGTGCCATGACCAAGGTCATCCGTCGCATCATATTCTCCGTTTTTTGCATTAAATTCATCAATAATAACTGTTTGGTTAAAAATAATGTGATTTTTATTAATACCTGAATCTATAACTGCAATTTTGACAACTTCTCCACTTGCACTAGCTTTTTCTATTCCAGCATCAAAGTTCATTACATCATAGCCCCAACCAAATGCTTCACCACGAATTGGCAAATCTAAATACACATTGTATTCACCATACTCTTCCATTAACTTTTCATATGCACTACGTGTTTCCTCTTCGCTTGCATAAGATAAAAGATAATAATCATTAAAGTATACAGCTTGCGTAGCACCGAATGTTTGAATCATATCACTTTGTGGTGCTTCTAAACGTATTCTTTTATATGCATATGTAGAAACTACATCCAAACTATTGTCTGTAACTTCACCCGTTTGGTATAGACCAGTTTCACTTAAACATTCATTAACTATTTCTTCTCTTACTTCTATTGAGTCTGTTTCATCAACTACATCAAAATAGTCCTCTCCAACAAGATCTGAAAACTCTGCATCCCCATTTACTTCTCCATCAACCAAATCAATTTGAAAAAACGGTTGCACGTCTGATGCGCTAGAAGTTTTAGCCAATTCTTCAACTGTCTCAACTACTTCTACTTCCGTTTTCTCATCCGCAAGCACAGAAAAAGGTAAACAATGAATGATGCATAATAAAGCTGTTAATAATATTGTATTTTTCCTCACGATCGGCCCCCTTCAATCTTGTTATATCATATAACTTTTTTCCCTATATTAATACCAAACTATTTTGATTCATGTGTTTTTAAAATATCGAATACTTTATGATAATTATCTTCACGACCTTTAGTGATTAATTCTTCGATTTGTTTGCGAATATCAGGATCAATTAGTAAATCATAAAGATATGGTGCATAACGTGTTCCACTTTCTTCTTTTAATTCTTCAAAGTATTCATCAAGACTAATACCATCTTTATAACTTCTACCTACCGTATCAGTCGCTGCATCCAAACAATCTGCACATGTCACAATTTCAATAACTGTACGGTATGGACTGTTTTCTAACATAAAGTCTTTTGGATATCCACCTTGGTCGTTATACCATTTGTGATGTCCAATTGCGATATCTGCATATTTTTCAGTAGATTTAATTCCCTTTAAAAGATATGCTCCAGCAGATGGATGTGAGCGAACCAAACTAAATTCTGAATCCAATAGGTTTCTTCCATATGTAAGAATTGTTTCAGCTATCATTAGTTTTCCAAAGTCATGGCAAAGCGCCGCATGATATACATAATGTTGTAAAGCTGATGCTTGCTCTTTGATATCTCTATTCTTATCAAAGAATGGCATACCTTCAAATAATTCAGGATTTCTTTTAAATACGTGTTGCGCAATACAAAGAGATAGATCCGCAACACTTAGTGTATGTACATATGTAGGTGGATGAATCGCAGCTATCATAGATAGACACATCGTCTCAAAATCTAA
Organism: uncultured Erysipelotrichaceae bacterium; assembly: GCA_902766675.1. Lineage (GTDB taxonomy): Bacteria > Bacillota_I > Bacilli_A > Erysipelotrichales > Erysipelotrichaceae > Bulleidia. The sequence goes on along the minus strand of CACXEN010000139.1, from coordinate 13,942 downwards.
TCCACCTGGTATTTCAATGAAATTCTTTAATATTACAGTGATAAAGAATAATAAGAATACCAACGAATTCTTCTTTGGAGTTTTATGCATAAAATCAATCGCATGATCATAGAAGTCATTCAAGAAATCGATATCTTCTTTCTTCAAATTATCTTTATCTATTACTAAAATGTATTCAACTGGCGCATATAATACAACCAATGAATCATTCGTATGTTTTTCTTTACTATGAACTCTATAGATGTCCTTTAATTTATCTTTATATTCATCCAATGTTAATTCATGTGCTAAATATGCATTACGACATGCATATAACTCAATAATCTTTGCATTATCAATAGATTCATAATATTCAGGATTTGAATCAAACATTTGAACCAATCGTTTTGCGCATGCATTAATAAATTGAACAGATTCCTCATCAAAACCTCTCATATTATTTTGATCAGTAAATGAAGAAATATATTCTAACGTTCTAAAAATATGATAGTCCCAATTATATGATGGTAATTGTTCTAAATAGAATGGATCTTCAGCGAGCGCTAATGCATCTTTCATTCTTTGTAAATTTAGTTCATTTTGTTCTTTTGAACATGGCACGCCATCAATCTCTGAAACAACACGAATATAACGAGCATTAATGAGTACTAACTCCTTGCTCGTATCATCCAGTGTTTTAAACTTATCATGATCCAGGTATTTTAAAAGACGCTCCGCAGCTTCCAAACCAACTTTTTGGTAACTACAGCTAACATCATTTACTGGATACATTCTATTTGTTGTACAAATCATCGCATATGCAACAGGCATCACATTATCTAGCGCAAGAATGCGATCTGTTTCACTATCAGATGATTCAACTTTATCCAATAATAAAAGCGCTTGTTGATAAACCATTGGAATATCTAAATAATCTAGTTTATATGCATTTAACAGCGCTTTAGAAAAACTTCTTATTATTTCAATATCTTCACGATCTAATTCCTTAGCAGATTCCATCAAAGGAAAATAATACGCTTCAAGAATGGCGCTATTTTCTTTTGATAATTCTCCAATTTTTACGAAATTCTTAATCAAAAGTTTTCGATATTCCTCAGAATTATTCACCTCACTAATTTTTGGAGAAGATAATTCCCTAATTAGAGATGTATTATCAATATAACGATGTAATTTGGCTTTAATCGCCTCAATATCTTTCATTGGTAGTATCATAGCATATTGCCATATACATTGGAATCACTTGTCCACAATTAAAAGGACGAGATCTCTCTCGTCCCAATCACATTTCTTCATCATATAGGATTATTTTGCTGTTCTATCCCATACACCTTGTGCATTGACATGGTATTTACCAATCCATTTATTGGTATCCATTGAACCTAGTGGACCACCGCCAACTGGGTTTAAGTGATAGTATTTAGCGTTATATGAATGCCAATCAGTAAACATGATACCGTTTGTTTTGAATACATACCATTTACCAGATACTTTGCACCACTCATCGCTTGCCATAGCACCGCTAGATTTTAGGTAATACCATTGGCCAAATCTCAATCATAAGAAAAAGGCAAACATTTATTAAACATTTACCTTGAATTACTTATCCAAATTTTAAGGACTAAATAATTCACGTCAATGTATCCGACTCTTCGGACCTACACTTTTTGATAACGTGATTTATTAAGTACATTTATATGCTAACTCCGTTAAATAAAAACTGTCAATTGATTTCAAAAACATTTTTTCGAACTTTTACATTTCAATTAAATTGTAAATTTTTGGATTACACAAAAAAGTGTCTGCCAAACCTATGACAAACACCTCTTCTTCAATCAACTAGCTTCTTCTCTTAAGAGATAATATGTCTTTTTATAGTTATCATCTCTAGCTACTTCAAGTAGATTAGAAAGCTCACGATATACATCTTCATCATGTAATAAATCTACTAGATAATCCGCATACCTAGTGCCTTTACCTTCTTCAAGTTCTCTAATATAGTCATCTAAGTTTAATGCCTTTTTATAATTACGACCTACTGAATCTGTAGCAGCATCCAAACAATCCGCCACCATCAAAGTAGACACAAGAACTTCTTCTTTACACTCAGATAATTTGAAATCATCTGGATATCCACCTTTATCATTAAACCATTTATGATGTCCTAATGCTCCAATTGCTAAATCTTTCGTACTTGGATATTTACGAAGTAATTCATACCCAAGTCTTGGATGCACTTTAATCGCATCAAATTCTGTATCAAATAATCTACGCGCGTATGTCATGACTGTTTCAATAATTTGTAATTTACCTACATCATGTAATAACGCAATATCTTCTGCATATTTTAAAATCTCATTTTCTCTATTCAAAACATCTTCAACACTTTCAATACCTAGCACACCAATAAATCGTTCTGGCTCTTTATGTAATAAATGTTTTGTAAGAGTAACGGTAAATACAGCTACACTTAAAGAGTGTACATATGTTGGTGGATGTAATGCGGCCAATAGATTTAAACTTAAATCTTTAAACGATGGTCCACCTTCCACTTCAATAAAATATCTAAATACATCTGAGATAAAAGATACTAAATATGTTAATTGTTCAGGGGTTGGTAAATTATATGCATAATGCACCAAGCTCTTATAGAACTTAATTAAGAATTCTTTATCCTCATGTGTTAATTCATCATTTTGAACAGTCAATATATATTCGATAGGTACATCAAAATACAGATAAATATTGATTGAACTATAATCTTCTCTTGATATACGATCAAATACTTCTCTTAAAAATGTTTTATATTCATCCTTACTGATTTTTCCACTCACATAAAGATTACGATTCAAATACTGTTGTTTAATATCATCAGTAAAATCAGCTATATAATCGCAATCCAACTGATTAGAAAATTCAATTAACTTCTTTGTGTTTTCAATGATTATTTCTAGTTGTTTCTGATTATAACCATTGATATTATTTCTTTCTGTTAAACAAGATAAATAATCCATGCATCTAAATTTATGATACTGCCAATCATAGTTTGGTGCTTGTTGTAAATAGAAAGGATCATCCGCAAGCGATAGTGATCTTAGTAATATATCAATATCTTTTTGTCTTTCTTCTTCAATATGTGCTCTATCAAACCAAAAGAATAGTGCATAGATATATCTAGAATTGATAAGCACAATTTCTTTACAGAAATCATCTGGTAACTTCTCAAATTTTTCTTTATCGAGATATGAAATGATTTCCAATGCCGCATCAATTCCAGCATCACGATATTTCGTACAGATCTCGTAATATGGATATAAACGATACATAGACACAAACATCAAGTACGCCGATTGAACCAACATATCCAAAACAGCTATTTTCGTTCGGATATCATCCATCTCTTTTGCGGCATTGACTAGTTTTTGTACATGCACATAAATCATCGTAATATCGATATTTCCCATATTGGTCGGATCCATCAAAATATTACAAAAATTACGTATATCTTCTATATCATCTTTGCTTAAAATTCTATTTGATTCTAGTACTGGATAAATATGCTCTTTTAATATATCCTCATTCGCTTTTGATAATTCACTAATTCTCATAAAAGAGCGTAAAAGACTATCACGATATTCTTCAGCACTCGTTATTTCAGCAATACTCGGTGCTGAGAGCTCTCTGATTTTTTGTGTTAGTTCTGCATATTTGCTTAGCGATCGATTGTGCATCCTCCACCTCCAAAGCTTTCTGTATTACTAACATATTTGCCCCACATATGTAGCCTTTTATCATACCATAGAAAACATCAACTTTCTCCTATGATATTTTTACTTATATAGACAATAGTCTAAAAACGTATTCTAATAAATCTCATCATGACTTTTTCTATTAGACTGATAGATCATAATTACCGCTTCATCATACACTATGTATCAAGGCACTAAGATATGGAAAGTATGTAGAACTATGTTCAATATAAATCCTTTTAGATATCACTGCATCTGCACCAACAATTATGATAAATAAGACAAATAAGATACCATATATGATCAATGTATTCTTAAATTTATCTTTCTCTTGTTTATAAAACAAACGGAATAGATAAATAATAAAACCAACAGTAATAACAGAAAATAACATATTAAAGCGAGTCATATCAATAAAGACTTCCCCAAAGGTATCACCAAAGTGTGAACTATGAAATTCAGGAAATATCAAAAGTTGTATTTTTTTAGTGAGTGAAGAAAATGGATAAAAGAAATAAAAAGGAAGCGCAGGCAAAGAGATAATGGTTATTAGTGCGCGAAATTTATGCCACTTAAATATTAAACTTACAATAAGTAATATTGGATATAAAAAAAGTACTGGAAATAAATAAAATAGAATGAATGCCCATCCTAAGCCTTGGCCATATGCATAATCCATTCACATTACCTCTTCTTTCAAAACAATTTTCAGTCTACCTCTATGATGTTCATTACGCAATTCATTCATATTAAAAGGGTTTAATATTCATTAAACCCTCAATTCATTAAATTTGATTTTTGATTTAGAAATTGTTTTTCTTTACTTCAAAGAATGATTCTTTATATCCGCAAAGTGGGCATACTTTTGGAGCTGTTGTAGCTTCTACTGTGTAACCACAGATTTCACATTGCCATACAACTGCTTCTGCTCTTTCGAATACTTTTCCATCATTTACTCTAGCAAGTAATGTGTTGTATCTGTCTTCGTGTTCTTTTTCAACTTTAGCAACTAATTCCATCTTAGCTGCGATTGTTGTGAAACCTTCTTCACGTGCTTCTTCAGCCATTCTCTTATACATGTCTGTCCACTCATAGTTTTCGCCTTCAGCACCCATCTTTAAGCATTCTGCAGTTGTAGGAATTTCACCACCACATAGTGCTTTGAACCATTGTTTAGCATGTTCTTGTTCGTTGCGTGCAGTTTCTTCGAAGATGTTAGCGATTTGTTCGTAACCTTCTTCACGTGCTTTTTCTGCGAAATAAGTGTACTTGTTACGTGCTTGGCTTTCACCAGCAAATGCATCTTGTAAATTCTTTTCTGTTTTTGTTCCTTTTAATTCCATTGCCTGTTATCCTCCTCTTTTATACATTTTGGGCAAATTCCTTCAAAAGTTGCTGAATGACTAAGAATCATAGCACCTGTATCCTTCATAGCCTTCTTATCTAAAGCATGATTATAAGAGGCTTGAACATCTTGGACACAGCCACAGCGAATACAACGAAAATGATCATGTGGTTCAGGATTCCCATCAAAGAAACTAAAGTTGTTGTGTGTAAACTTTTGAATCGTTCCTTCCTCACAAAGCAAGTTCAAATTACGATAGACTGTTGCTAAACCTATGCCTAGCTCTTTCTCGTCTAAAGCTTGTTTCACTTCCTCTGCAGTCATGTGTCTTCCAACCCCATGAATGATTTCATAAATCGCTGCTTTTTGTTCTGTTTTTCTTCTTTTCATTTCGCTCCTTATTGAGAATTATTCTCATTATAGAACCAACCAAACTTTTTTGCAAGAAAAAATAGTAGATTGACTACTATTCGTTTCTTTGATTTATTCATCGTTATTTTGTTAATTTTTCTAGCATTAAATGATGCACCATGAATTTTCCATTTTGATATTCAAATGACGCAATCCCTGCATTTGGGACTGGATTTGTGTTCTTCTTTTCTGCATCTTTAAATATATTCTCTTTTGTTAAACCAAAATAGGTTTCACATAATACGAAGAAGAAATCCCCATGTGATACAAGTAAGATACAATCTCCATCATCTGCACTATCAACGATATCTCTAAACAACAATTGCATTCTTTCTTGTACATCTTTTAGGGTCTCTCCTTTGAATTGAGCCCAATTGGTTGTTATATATTCTTTTTTGTAATCATTCTTTTCAACGGATGCGCCTTCTGCTTCCCCGTAGTATACCTCTTTTAATCGTTTATCATATACAACAGGTATTTCTCTATCTTCTAAAAGGATATCAGCTGTTTCTCTTGTTCTTTCTGTTGTTGATACATATGCACGAGTAAATGTAATATTACTCAACTCTTTTTTCGCAGCTCTTACTTGTGCTTCTCCTCTTGGTGTTAAATCTGAGTCGCACCATCCTTGGATTAATTTTTTCTCATTGAATTTCGTTTCACCATGTCTAATGAAATAGAATTGGATTGTCTTAGGGTTGATTTCACGTAACTTACTAGCAGTTAGTGGCTTTGAGTCAAAGAAGTATTTCCCATCTTCATACACAAATGGTGTCACGCTTCCATTTGGTACAGCGATTGCGCCATCTTCTTGTCGTAATAAATCACGATGATGATTTGTGTTAAATGGATCTAATACTTCCACCATATGTAATAAGAATGCTCCATGACTAACAATTAATACATTCTCTTCATCTTCACATTCCGCAAGAATCTTTTTAAAACCTTTTTTTACTCTTGTTTGAAATGATAGCCAATCCTCTCCGCCAACATCGCTCCAATCGTTATATACTTCTGTCGCTTTTAAACGATATTGAATATCTTTTATTTTTTCACCGTCGAATTTACCAAAATCAAATTCTTTTAATTCTTTCATAAGAACAGGTTCAGCTGTATGATATTTCGCAATAATATTTGCACTATCCCACGCTCTTTCACTTGATGAACAATAGATATGATGAAAATGCACCTTGCGCAATACAGATGCCGTTTCTTCAAGTTGTTTTATACCATCATCTGTTAGAGGGCTATCTCCTTGACCTTGCATTAGACCAAGTTTATTAAATAGCGTCTCACCATGTCTTACAAAATAAAAATTAACCTTCATATACTCTAAACAATATCCTAAATCTCAAGAAAAAGCGAACTTATCTTGCCCGCTTCCACGTACTTCTAGATAACAATAATAGCATTGGGAATATCTCCAAGCGTCCAGCCAGCATATCAAAACACATAACAAGTTTTGACACTGGTGAAAATGCCGCAAAATTACAAGTTGCGCCAACTTTCGCAAAACCTGGCCCGATATTATTGAATGTCGCAATAATCGCTGAGACATTCGTTTCTAAATCAAATCCATCTAAAGAAATAATGATAAAACTTAAAATTACTATAATTGCATAAGCAATCAGATATGAAGTTGTATTATCTATTATTCCTTCATCCATTGCTCTACCATTTACTAATATACTTTTTACTTCACTTGGATGTAATGATTTATGAATATTCTGTCTAATCTTTTTTAACAGTAATAGGATACGAACTTGTTTCATACCACCACCTGTACTACCAGCACAAGCACCAATCATCATTAATATAAATAGAATACTTTTCGCAAATGATGGCCATTGATCAAAGTCAACTGTTGCATAACCTGTTGTCGACATGACTGTACCAACAGTAAATGCGACATGATGAACTGCTTCTTTTAAAGAAGAAAACATTGGTAATACATTCCATGTGATTAATGTAATACTAACCATTATCATTCCTAAGAATAAATGGAATTCCTCATCTCGAATTACTTCTTTAAATCTTCTTAACACGATCATGTAGTAAATACTAAAGTTCACGCTAAACAAGAACATGAAAATTGTTGTGACCGTTTGTATATAAGGGGAATATGACGCAAGAGAATCATTTTTTACGCCAAAGCCACCTGTACCAGCTGTTCCAAAGGCAATACAACACGCCTCAAACAAATTCATTCCACCAAGTAATAGGAATGCAATATCCACTACTGTTAATACAATATATAAGACATATAAAATCGCTGCAGTCTGTTTTATTCTTGGCACAATCTTACCAACAGATGGACCAGGAGATTCTGCACGTAAAATATGTAAAGAGAAACCTTGGTTCTTTTTGCCAAGTGAAACGATTGCCATCAAGAATACAAGTACACCCATACCACCAATCCAGTGTGAGAATGAACGCCAGAATAATAATCCCTTACTCATTGATTCAACTTCTAAAAGAATGGATGATCCTGTAGTTGTAAAACCAGACACAATTTCAAAGAAAGCATCTATGAATGAAGGAATCTCTTTTGATACATAAAAAGGAACAGCTCCAACTAGTGACATAGCTATCCAACTAATTCCTGTTGTAGCCATACCTTCACGGGCATAGAATCTATCTCTTTTTGCGTTTTTCGCAAATAAACATAGAAGTGCACCAACAATAAGAGCTATCACAATTGCATAAATAAACCCTTTCATTGCGGCAGCTTCATGCATAAAAATGCTTATCGCAAAAGCTGGCAGCATCAAAGCTACTTCCACAAATAAGATATATCCAATGATTCTTGCAATCATTTTTATATTCATCGACTACTCCTCAAAAATATCATTTAACGTATGAATTGCGGCATTCTTTTGCGCAACCACAATAACTGAATCACCAACATCATATGTTGCATCACCACCACCAATAGATACTTTTGTTCCATGGCGGATTGATACGATTAAAACATTGTCTTTTGTCTTTGTATTCTTTAGTGGTTCATTAATATGTTTTGTATCTTTATCCACTTCAAATTCAATGGCTTCTACATTACCTTCAGCAATTCTATGGATTGTTAATGCTGCACCTTTTGAATTTTGAATAGCACGCACATAACGAACAATATGCATCGTACATAATTCTTTTGGACAAACAACAGAGCCAATTGGCATATTCCCAATTAAATCTGGAGCCTCTCCACGACCTAATTTCGTAACGACTTGTGGCACTCCATTTGTATGTGCATATAACGATGTAACGATGTTTAATTCATCCATACCAGTTAGTGACACAAATGCATCATATCCATCTATTTCTTCACCATCTAATACAGCGCGATCAGATACATCACCTCGAATCACCGTCGCAAATGGCAATTTGCTGGCAAGTGTTTCACATAGTTCTTCATCATATTCAATGATGGAAGTCGCAATATTCGAACGATGTAATTCTTCTGCTAAATAATATGTTATTTTCCCACCACCGGTAATGATCGCATGTTTTACAGGCATTGTGATAATACCAATGTTTGTAAGCATTGTATGTAATTGTTGTGTTTCACCTGTTACATAAATGCGATCTCCTTTTTCCAAAACGAAATTTCCATCTGGGATATAAGACTCACCATTTCTTGTAACAGCACAAACTAGCACTCTTGCATTTACCGTATTTTGTAAATGCATTAGTTTTACATTATTCAAAATACTATCTTCTAATACTTTTAGTTCAACAATTTCAACTCTTGCTTTCGCAAATGTTTCTCTCTTTAAGAATCCAGGGTATTTTAATAGTCTTGCAATTTCCATTGCAGTTTGTTTTTCAGGATTAACCACTAATGATAAAGAGAATACATCTCGCATATCATATGCTTGTTTTGCATATTCAGGATTACGAATTCTTGCGATTGTATGTATATTTTCATTCAAAGAATGCGCAGTAATTGTACTTAATAAATTCACCTCATCAGCACTAGTCGCCGCAATAAAAATATCCATGTTTTGTACGTTTGCTTCTTCTAATACATCTTTTGATGCACTATTACCAACTACGCCAATGACATCATATTTTGAGATTGCTTCTTCTAATACTTTCGAATTGCTATCAATGATTGTTATATCATGACCTTCATCACTCAATTCATTCGCGATTGTTTTCCCAACTTTTCCTGCTCCTGCAATTAAAATATTCATACTATTCCCCTTGAAATTAATGCTAATCCATTGTATCACTCCGGAATAAAAAGACAAATAGTCAAATAGAAAAGAGCCCATCGGGCTCTCTTCAGACTATTCATAATAAGGGGATAGAATCTCTGAGTGAAATGCAAAGGGGTACATTTTCATCCAGAGCAGATTTTCATCTGCACCTATAATATAAAAAATTACTATATTAGAAATATCGTTAAAAAATGTTAAATTATGTGAAAAAGTTTAAGACAAAAAAAGAAGGCAATTTCTTGCCTTCCTAGTTTTGACTTTTTACCCAATTATTTTTCAGGTGCGAAGAAGCTAATTGGAGATGGTCCAGTCATATCATCTTCAGCTAGTAAAGAGATAGGTGCTGTTTCTTGAGATAAGTTTTCGAATGCACCTGTTCTTCCACTTTCTGTTACATATTCGATTGTATATAAGTGGCTGATTGTAGAAGCTGGTACTTCATCTTTGTGTACATGAACTGTTGCACCATCATCTAAACCTTCAGCTGCATAGTTTTCACCTTTGTCAGTTTCACCGTTTACATAGATGTATAGTTCTGTAACTTTTTCACCTGTAACGTTATAAATGTCATAGTCACCTTCAACCATTGGTTCGAAGAATGAAATTTGTTGACCATTTGTAGCGCCACTAGCTGCATCTTCACTTAATAATGCAACTGGAGCTTCTTCATGTGATAGTGTTTCGAACTTACCTGTCCATCCACCTTCTGTTGTGAATTCTAATGTGTAAATACCATGGCATTCATTTGCTGGTAATTCACCTAAATCGATTTCTAACATAGCTGGAGTATTGTGTGTCCAATCTTCACTTTCAGCATAGTTTGTACCTTTATCAGATTCACCATTCTTGTAGATGTATAGTTCTGTTAGAGCTTCACCAGTTGTGTTATAGATTTGGTAAAGACCCTTAGTAGGAGTTGTGTCTTCTTCCTCTTCTTTTGTTTCATCTGCTGCTGGTTCTTCTGTGTTACCTGAATTGTTTGCGCAAGCTACTAAGCTAAATGTTAGAGCTAATGCTGCAACACCCTTTAAAAATCTTTTCATATTATTTCTTTTCTCCTTTGCCACTAGGCATATAAAATTATAAAACGATATACGTAAATTGCAACTATAGTAATCAAAAATTTCACAAATTAGATGTCATTTACAACCATTAATTTAGCGGTTTATCCTCCTCTAGAAATAGCTGAATAATCCAATTTGAATCCACTAATGGAAATCTTGCATTATCCAATGCATATCGATCACTTTGTGCTCGTATTTCTTCTTCTAATCCTGCAATTGGAATTAAGAAAGAAAGTCCTTTATCATCACATCTGACATTAATTTTCATTACGTCATCTTTCGTATATTGGTATTCAATCGAAGTAACTTCTTCTGGATTGCCTTGACGATTATCAATATATTCAATAAAGCTATCATACTTTCCTAACTCCACCACAATATCGTCCATGTGATCTTCAAAGATCTGAAGCTTTTCTGTGAATTGTTGAATCGTTTCACAACGACGTAATTTATATCCCTTCTCATGTAATGGTTTTGCAAGTTGAACAACTTGTTCTGGAACATCTTCTGTACTTACCCAAAGCATGAATTTTAAATCATGATCCATATATACAAGAGGATTTTGAATCATAAAATCAGTATGACAATGCGGGCATAGATGTTTAAATATATCCCCAGACATACAATTGTCTTTTAAATCCACATCTTCTTTTACATTGATGGATTCATAAATTGTTGTTTGAAATTCTTTTCCACAATATGGACATGTATATTGGATCTCTCTTGACTTACTCATCTTCTCTCCTAATTCTTTAAACTAACACCATTAAAGCGAATACCTATTTTATCCATTTCTTGGATAATACGATCTCTTACCGCAATCTCATCTTCGCTTAGATTCTCACCTGCAAATAATGCAAACAATCGGCACTCTTGTCCTGTCGCATATGCTAATGCAAATATTGAATCATCATAATGTAAACCAATATCTTCATTTGGTTCTTCTTCTAATTTACCCACAAGAAATGGTCCCTTTACGCCAGTGATGCGCATCATATATTCCACAATTTGATTCTCAAGAATAATTCCTGTCATCACTACATCAGGATAGAATGGATCTCTTAAATCATCTAAGCGACTATCTAGACGCGTGCTCAATATATCTTCATCCCAGCCATCGTCTACCATTTCTAAAAATGGCGTATTCTTTTTTATCATTCTTGCATTTGGTTCTACAATTCTAGCTTCGCAATCAAATACTTGGTCAATTGTAAAAATACCAAGCATTTTATTTAGCCTTAAACCTTTTGTGCAATTCTCCCAACTATCACCAATCGAAAGCACATTAAATTCTAAAAGGCCATCTCTTCCACAATAGGATGAACATAGCGCAAAACAGTCTTCTTCCTTTACACTGATTTCATCTTTTAGAAGATCTGTTAAATCATCTGCCTCAATCGTTATATATTGGTGATAATAATCATTTAGTCGGATTTCCCCAAGTCTCATCTTTACTCCTTTTAAAAAAACAGGTATCTCTACCTGTCTTTAGTTTCTATTTCTAGATCCTAGAATTCGAAGAATGTATAAGAAGATATTGATAAAATCTAAATACAATTCGAATGCCGCATAGACAGCTAGATTTTCTTTTACCGTTCCTTCTACACCATTATAGTAGAAATATTTAATTTTCTGCATGTCATATGCTGTTAAACCTAAGAATACAACCAATCCTAGATATCCAATCAACAAGCTATCTCTTAGTACAGGAACGAACATTGATAGAACAGATAAAACTACAACCGTAATCAAACCTGCAAATAATAATCCTTGGAATCTAGTTAAATCAATATTTGTGGTATACCCAATAATTGCACAGCATGCAAACAATACTGCCGCAAATAAGAATGCCACAAATAATGTATCTACACCATATCCAATTGGTAATATTCCAAAAGTAATTCCTGTAATAGCAGAATATACAAAGAATAATAAACGACATGTACCAGTAGAGAATCTAGTAATACCTCTTCCCATCGCAATCGCAATGCCAATCTCCACAAAGAATAAAGCAAGGAATACAATAGGACTTGTTGTGACTAGCATTCTATATACAAAGCCACCACTCATAAAAGATAAATAGCTCAAATACGCTATTACTGTTGTTATTCCTAAACCAGCACCCATAATTGTAAATACTTTTGCGATATAAGCGTTTAAAGAACCTTCGCTTTCACGAACATAGGATTCTGAACGATTGAATTCACTCATATAAATGCCCTCCTTCTTTCCTCATTTTTATCATATACTTATTTGACCGAAAGTCAATTTACTTGCTCAGCTTGTTTCCATTGCGTTAATACATCTTGTAAATCAAGATTTGTGCTTACCTTTAGTATTGTTTTTTGGCTACTATGATAATCCCATATTTCCAATTGATTATCTCCAACCTTTTTCACATCACCCAATGTTTCTTTTGTCCAAAAACGGTAATCTAATCCTTTGTGATATACAAGCCATCTTTTACCAATAGACATTTCCATTGCGATATGTTCAAATTTATCATTATCGATATTTCCACTGATTTCTTCCAATGAATTAATCCTTTTATTAATTCGATTGTATTTCAGATTGTAAATCAAATATCCAACAAATCCACAAATAACAAGAAGTATAGCAACTGGAATTGCAAAGATAAGTACGATATATCCAAAACCTTGCCATAACATCAACACCATTAACAACATACTTAAAAATAGGCCGACGGCTATGCCTCTACTTATTCCAAAGTTTGCATACTTTCTTCTTAGTTTTCTTTTAATCATCTTCTTTACTCCATTCCACTATTTCATTCATCACATTCTCAATCTCTTCTTGGTTTTGCATATCAATCCAATGTACTGGCATTTGATGTCTTAGCCAAGTATATTGTCTTTTCGCAAATTGTCGGGAATGTTTTTGAATTTCATTTTTCACTTCTTCTATGCCCATTGTACCATTGAAATATGACTTCCATTCTTTATAGCCAATTCCTTGCATACCTGGATCATCGAATGTATATCCTTTCTTTAACAAAGATTGTATTTCATCTTTTAATCCTTCTTGAAACATACCTTCTACACGACAATTAATTCTTTCATACAATACTTCTCTAGGCATTGTACAACCAACAATATATGCATCATATATCATTTCATGATTTTGCCTTTCAATCAG
>CACXEN010000138.1 GCA_902766675.1 uncultured Erysipelotrichaceae bacterium | reverse complement strand
TAAAGCACCAGATAACAATAGATTTCTATCTAATTGTGGATAATGTCTACATACATCTTCTAATAGCTCTGCCATACTCAATGAATGAGAAGATAGTCCACCTAAAAAGCTATGATGAATCTTCGCTGCAGCTGGATAAGAGAAATATTTATCTCCAACTTTTTCTAGCATACCCTTAATTAATGTTTGGTATGTACTATTATCAATCGATGCAACAAAGTCTTCCAACTTTTTACGTCTGATATCTTCATCTTCTTCAGCAACTAAAACATAATCTTCTAAATTATATTCACTGGCATCAATAGCAGAAATACGATTAATACGAAGTTGTAAATTTTGATTATACAAAAGTACTTCAAAAGTGAAATTCGCAATTGTGCCTACTTTTGCGAGTTCAACCTCTTCTGGTTTTACATCCCAGAATTTACCATCGATTGTGCCACTTCTATCTTGTAATATTAAACTTAAATATGGAGCACCTTTACTTGTTGTACCATTCTTGCAATCTTTTATTAATAAAGGCAATTCCAATTTATCCTTTTCTACAAACTCTTTAATTGTCTTTATCATAATCCACCTCTTCTAATGCTCTTTGAATATCATCTGATTCAAATCCTTGTTGTAAACAGTATTGATATATCTTACTTTTTAATTCATTACTATTATATTTCTTTTCGTATCTTCGATGTGCTTTTTCAATATATTTTTTTACATTCTCTACTTGCTTACTAGATTCTTCACTGAAATCTAATTGACTAATCGCTCTTTCAATCACGCTATAGTCATATCCTTGACGCAATAATTTCGATTTAATCTTCGTCTTTAATTTATATACAGAAGTCCCTTTTGCACTTTCCTTCATTTTTTTAGCACTTTCACATGCATTGACTTCTTCATCTTGATAATTATCCAGTTTATCTTTGATAAATTGTTCATTAAATCCTTTTAATTTTAAATCATGAATAATTTTATTCTTTCCTTTTTTGGAAAGCTTTAATCGCAAGATTTCTTCTTCGCAAAAGCGATTATCATCTATAAAACCAAATGATTCTAATTTGTCTAAAATAATATCAATAACATCTTCTGAATATATCTTTTTTAATCGTAACCAATCCACAATTTCTTTTTTGGATCGATCTTTTACACTTAATTTACGCAATGCTTGATGATAGCCTTGATTGATATATTGTTCCTTCATGAGGATGTTGTATAGATGCTTTGTAAGCGTCTTATTTGGTTTCAGATCATGCATATAATAATCTTCAATAGACACTTTTAATCTTTCATCTTCATTATCTTTCTCAATATGCAATACAACATAATCACTTCTAAAATTTACATCTTGAATGAAATATTCTTCTTCATATTCATCTACTACTCTTTGATACAATTTCAAAATATCATCACAGAATTTATCACTTCCATAATTATGGACACAATTTAGGCAGTTCTCATGAATTTTATTCATTGTGTCTGAATCAATATGTAAGAATTCTTCTAATTTTTTCGCTAAATCTTCTTCATCTAAGAAATAATATCCTGTTTCATTCTCCACAATTAAATCTTTTAAAACTTCATCTTTTCTAGCAAATAGTGGCAATCCACTAGCCATTGCTTCGATAAATGTCATTCCTTGTGTTTCTGTTTGGGATGCACTCACAAATGCATCTGCCGCATTATAAAAGTCTGATATTGCTACAGATGGAATTGGACCTGCAAATTTTACATTATTCGCATTATTTAATTCTTGGTTCATTTTTACCAAATGATCAAACTCCGGTCCACCACCTACAACCAATAATTTAATTGGTAGATTTTTAGGTTTTAATAATGCAAAAGCTCTTAGAATAATATCTAGTGATTTTTCTTTTGCTAAACGTCCAACATAAATGATTACTTTATCATTATCTTCAAACCCAAATTCTTTGCGAATTTGTTTGCGCTCAATGATTGTATGTTTTGTTGGATGAAATTGTTCTAAATCAAGACCAGTTGGTATGACACTAATATCTTTATGTACTTTATATTTTTCTAATAATTCTTTTGTCTTTTCACTTGGCACAATAACTTCTTGTGAAGAATCTCCATATATTTGTGAAAGCTTAGCCACACCTTTTTTTGCTAAATCATCAATTGATTTTGCATGTACAAAATTTACATAGTGCGTATAATCCTCATATGTTGTGTGATACGTAGACACAAGAGGAATACCTAATTGTTTTGAGCAAATTCTCGCAAATATTCCTACACCAAATTCTGTTTGTGCATGAATCACATCCAATTGCAAACTACGAATGATTTTTAGTGCATTATTATGAAATGGTGCTGTCATAACATAACCATATAAAAATGGAAGTTCTACACCAGCTAATCGTAATATTTCATGATTCTCATCCCATTTTGCTCTACCTACTCCCGCAAAAGTAGTAACCACAAAAACATCGTGTCCTTGTTTCTTTAAGCCTTGAAACAAGATATATGTGCTATTTGCCACACCATTTATTTCAGGTGGGAATGTATCTGTAAATAGTCCAATTCTCATAATTGTCCCTCATTTTGTAGTTTATCATCTTCTATTCTATTCGAAACATTTGATTTTCTTGCATAATATACTTTTGCGATAAAGAAAACCAACGCTCCGATAATTAAAACTTGATAATATGTGACTAATCGCCATAAGATCATGATTGATTTTGCATCTACACTTTTAAATATTGTAGAAAACATCAATAAGAATGTTGCCTCTGTACCACCAGAGCTACCTGGCATAGGTAAGAAAGCATTTACCATTGCCACAAAAGAACTCAAACAAATGATATCTATTATTTGTGAAAGTCCAACTTGTATATGTAATGCTTTTGCGCAGAAAAATGGAATGCTATAGTAAATAACCAATCTCAAAAAGTTACAAAGTGCCATTTTCGCAAGCATTCTTCTTCGCTTACCTAGCAAATTTACTTCTTTATCAAATGCGGCTAGTTGGTTATGTATTCTTTCTAAAGTTGCTTCAACATCTTTAATTAGATGTAAACGATGCGCAATATATACACCCTTCTTTGTGAACCAATGATAAAAGCGAGGTGATTTTGCTAATAGCCATAAAAAAACAATGATAATTGAACTAACTAAGAAACCTAATATTACGATAAAAAAGAATTGAGAATGCACTGTATAAAAATAATGGAATCTTAGCAATAATAGTAATAATACAAATAATGTCATTGTTGTTTGATAAACAATAAAATCTAACCAAAGTATTCCAACAGAAGTTGATAGTGGGATTCCTTGTTTACGGAAGATATATCCTTGCGCAATTTGTCCTCCACTAGCGCCTGGCGTAATATTACAAAATAATCCTGCCACATATGCATTCACAAAACCTTGTAGTAATGAATAGTCTGGATGACTTTCCTTACATTCCAACATTAAGCTATAGCCTAATAGTAGTCTTTCTATCATCATTAATCCAACAAGGCCTAGAATAGAAAAAATACTAATTCTTCCAAGAATTGATAGAACACGATCGCCATCATCTTTCAGAACCACAAAAAAAACAATACTAGCTAATAAGAATATCAAAAACACATTAAAAGGTGTACTTTTAAGTATTCTTTTTGTCGATTTCCACATATAATTATTATACTAAATATCGTATGAAAAACATTTAAGAATTTCATTTGAAAGAAAGAATTATTGAAAGTTATGAAAGTATTATTGTACACAGAAGATCAAAAACTAATTTCAGAAAGTGGTTTAGGAAAAGCAATAGAACACCAAAAGATAGCATTAGAATCACAAGGTATAGAATATACTTTAGATCCATCAGACACATATGATGTAGCACATATTAATTACTATTTATTAAAAAGTGTTCTTTTAGCAGAAAGATTAAAAGAAAAAAACATCCCAATTGTATATCATGCACATTCAACAGAAGAAGACTTTAGAAATAGTTTTGTTTTGTCTAATTATGTATCCCCTGCTTTTAAAAAGTGGATTGTGCATTGTTATCAATATGGTGATGCGATTATTACTCCTACTCCATATTCTAAGCGTTTATTAGAAGGATATGGCTTAACTGCACCAATCTATGCAATCAGTAATGGCATAGATACCTCCTTTTTTACCCGCAGTGATGAACAGGCAAAAGTATTTAGAGAAACATATGGCTTTAGTAAGGAAGATAAAGTTATTCTAGGAATTGGCTTATATTTAGAAAGAAAAGGCATTCTAGATTTTATTGAACTTGCAAAAAGAATGCCTGAATATAAATTTATCTGGATGGGATATACCCCTTTATATGCTGTTCCTAAAAAGATACGTGAGGCAGTGAAAACACAACTTCCTAACTTACAATTCCCTGGCTATGTAGAACAACATATGATTCGAAATGCACTCAATGGTTGTGATTTATATATCTTCCCTACTTATGAAGAAACAGAAGGTATTCCAATCATAGAAGCATGCGCCATGAAAACAAAATCACTCATTCGCGATATTGGCGTATTTGAAGATTGGCTCATTGATGGAGAAAATATCTACAAAGCCACAACATTAGATGAATTCTACGATAAAGCAAAAGGTATCTTAAATGGTGAATTACCTGATCTAACTGAAAATGCATTTGAATTAGCTAAGGAAAGAGATATCAAAGTGATTGGCAAACAGTTAAAAGCAGTTTATGAATCAGTATTAAAAAAATGACAATTACAGATGTAATTGTCATTTTCTTTTATTAAGCAACGTTTTCTTCTTGTAGTTTAGCTTTTGTAACTAACTTAGCATAACGTTTCTTAGCATCATCCAATGTCTTAGCGAATAATGCTTCTGCTTCTTCTTGACCTTTTACTGCAGGTAAGTTGAAGTAACGTGCTTCATTCATTAAGAATTCATTGAATTTATCCCAATTTGGTTCTTTAGAGTCAATTGTTAGTGGTTTTTCATTTCTAGGATCGAAACGATATAGTGTTACATAACCACAATCAACTGCGTTCTTTTGAACTGTTGGTGCTTTAATTAAGCCACCCTTAATACCATGTTCTTGACATGGAGAGTAAGCGATGATGATGGATGGACCATCATAGCTTTCAGCCTCTTTGAATGCCTTAATTGTTTGAATTTGGTTAGCACCCATAGATACTTGTGCAACATATGCTGTGCCATATTCCATGAAGATTTGGCCTAGATCTTTCTTCGCTAAGTCTTTACCACCAGCTGCGAATTTCGCAATAGAAGCTGCTTGTGAAGCTTTTGAAGATTGACCACCAGTATTTGAATATACTTCAGTATCTAGTACTAATACATTAACATTTAGATTGTTTGCCATAACGTGGTCTAATCCACCATAACCGATGTCATAAGCCCATCCGTCACCACCAACAATCCATACAGATTTACCTACTAGGTCTCTTTCAAGATCTAATAGTTCTTTTACTGCTTCGCAACTAGAAGCTTTTACGCCACTAACGATAGCGTCTTTGAGTTCACGTTGTGCATCTCTATCTTCTTTTGCGTCAATGTATTTTTGGAATGTTTCTTTTAATTCAGGTTCAACATTTTCTAAGTTTTCTTCCATCAAACGATAGATCTTAGCTTGTTTAACTGATTGAGATACTGCCATACCAAATCCGAATTCAGCATTGTCTTCGAATAATGAGTTTGCCCAAGCCACACCATTATTGTCATTATCAATAACGAATGGTGTAGATGGAGTAGATGAACAGTAAATCATTGAACAACCAGTCGCATTAGCTACTAACATGTCTTTACCAAACATTTGAGAAGCTAAACGATAATATGGAGCTTCACCACATCCAGGACAGCATCCAGATACCTCGAAGTAAGGCATGAGTAAGGATGAACCTGCCTCTGTCATAGGATTACCATATTGTGGTTTGTATTCTGTTTCTTTATAGAGATAATCAGCAAGTGGTTCTTGATTAATCTCATTATTGATATCAGTAGCTGTAAGAGCCTTTGTAGGACATACAGTCAAGCAGACACCACAACCAACACAGTTTGCTGGAGATAGTTGGATACGATATACCAAGCCATCTTCTTTTGCGCCTTTGTAAGCAGCTGTTGGTTCTTTTGTTGTTAATTCGAAATTGTTTTCTTTAGCAATTTCTTCTGCTTTTGATTTTTCATCAGCAGTTAATAGGAATGGACGAATTGTAGCATGAGGACATGCGAATGCACATTTGCCACATTCAACACATTTTTCAGCATCCCATGTAGGAACTAATGTAGCAATTGTTCTCTTTTCACGGAATGATACATTTTCTGGAATAGATCCATCTAATACACCATACTTCATGAATGAAGATACTGGCATATCATAACCTTCAAGTGCATTGATTCTTTGTAGGTTGTTGTCAAAGTATTCATCACCTGTAGGCACAATTAGACTTTCATTTACAGGTAAATCTGCCCACTTAGGATCGATTTCAACTTGAACTAAACCTGATTGACCACGGTCAATTGCATCACAGTTGTTTTGAACTACATCTTCACCTTTACGTGCATATGTATGTCTAGCACTATCTTTCATCAATTCAACTGATGTAGCATAAGGCATGATTTGTTCATTTAATGCAAAGAATGCAGATTGAAGAATCGTATTTGTATGACGACCCATGTTTGTTTCTTCAGCAATCTTAGTCGCATTGATGATATAGAATTTCGCATTCTTTTTCGCAAGAGTAGCTAACATTCTATTTGGTAAACGATCAGCAATTTCATCAGCACCAAATGTTGTATTCAATAAGAATGTTCCGCCTTCTTTTAGATTGCGTACCATATCAAATTTGAAACAATATGAATCAAGTGAACAAGAAATAAAGTCCGCTTTATCAATATAGTATGGTGAGTGAATTGGGCTCTTACCAAATCTTAAGTGAGAACGTGTTACACCACCAGCTTTTCTAGAATCGTATGCGAAATAAGCTTGAGAATAAAGGTCTGTATTATTACCAATAATCTTAACTGTGCTCTTATTTGCGCCTACTGTACCATCAGATCCTAATCCATAGAAGATACAACTTGTATAATCTGAATCAATATGGATATCTACTGGATCAATAGATAGATGTGTTACGTCATCATCAATACCAATTGTGAATTCTTCACGTGGATTATCTAGTTTTAATTCTTCATATAAACCATTGATATGAGATGGGTTAGTATCTTTAGAAGATAAACCGTAACGACCACCAATAATTGTTAAGTCTTTATGATTTCTTAATGCATAGCAAACATCTAAGAATAGAGGTTCTCTAGCACCTTGTTCTTTTGCACGATCTAATACAGCAATCTTTTTCACAGATGCAGGTAATACTTTTTCTAAGTACTCTTGAGAGAATGGACGATATAGATAAACTTTAATTAAGCCTACTTTTTCGCCTTTCTTCACTAATGCATCAATTGTTTCTTGGATTGTATCAGTAACAGATCCCATTGCCACAATAACGCGTTCAGCATCTTCTGCACCATAGTATACAAATGGAGCATAGTTTCTGCCTGTGTGTTCACTAATTGCTTTTAGATATTTATCCGCAATCTCAGGAACTTTTGCATAGTGTTCGTTTTGTGCTTCTGCAGCTTGGAAGTAAATATCGTCATTTTGTGAACCACCACGTGTGATTGCATTACCATGTGGGTTCAATGCTTTTGCACGGAATTCTTCCAATTTTTCTTGATTGATTAAGCTCTTTAGATAGTCATAGTCCATCACTTCGATCTTGTCTACTTCGTGAGATGTTCTAAAACCATCAAAGAAGTGCATAACAGGTACTAATCCGTCAATCGCAATTAAGTGTGCAGCACCTGCTAAGTCCATACAGTCTTGTACAGAGTGAGAGCATAACATTACCATACCTGTTTGGCGACAAGCATAAACGTCTTGGTGATCACCGAAGATTGATAATGTGTGTGTTGCTAAACTTCTAGCTGCTACGTGTACAACACCAGGTAATAATTCACCTTTTAGCTTATATAGGTTTGGAATCATTAATAGTAAACCTTGAGAAGCTGTAAAGGTTGTGGCTAAAGAACCTGCTTGTAAGGCTCCGTGAACTGTACCAGCAGCGCCACCTTCTGCTTGCATTTCAACAACTTTTACTTTGTCTCCGAATACGTTTGTTCTACCAGCTGTAGCCCACGCATCCACATTTTCAGCCATTGGTGAAGATGGAGTAATTGGATAAATACCCGCTACTTCAGTAAAGGCATACGCGGAATGGGCTGTTGCAGTATTACCATCCATTGCTTCGAAAACCTTTTTGTTTTCTGTAGTCATATGTCCTCCTATTTCCTGTTTTATTATACTCTTAAAGGCTCTAAATTTATAGAAAAAATGGATAAAAAAAGCTCTCGATTGAAAGCTTCTTTTATTTTTGCATAGTTTTCATTACTTGACGAATTTGTGCTTCACTAGGTTTTCTTCCCATTTGCATGAACATTGCACGTACCATCTTTTCGTCAATTGGTGGATTTTCTTTTAATTGTTTTTCAAACATACGTCTAGTCACAAGGAATGCAATCGCTGCACCGACTAATCCGCCACCTATAAACCATAGCAATGAAGATAAAAATGCGCTCATATTTAACACCACCTTTTTATTTCTTTGATATTGTACATGTTTTCAATTCAGTAATCAATAATAAAAGCCGAAGGGGTGATATGTTCCCTCTTATGTAGAGGTGGGTATTCTTGGTCATTCGTTAGGATTCCTAGCCGTACTAGGCATTCAACACAGAAATCGCCAGTCAGAATTCCCTTATATCAAAATGTAGGAAAAATACGTATCCTCCGGCATTCACATTATACCTGATGTAAAAAGAAATAACAGTCTTGACAGACTGTTATTCTTCATTTTCTTTATGATTGATTGTAATTCCCAAGACATCTAGTTGTTCTTGATCAACTACATTTGGTGCTTCGCTCATCAAATCTAATGCACTATTTGTTGTTGGGAAAGCTACTACATCACGAATATTCTCCGTATTTGCTAAGACCATCACTAGTCTTTCTAAACCAATACCAACTCCACCATGAGGAGGTGTTCCATATTGGAAAGCATCTAAGAAGAATCCAAATCTTTCTTTTGCTTCTTCCATTGTTAAACCAATTGCTTCAAATACTTTTGCTTGCATTGCTTGATCATGGATACGGATTGAACCACTAAGTAATTCATAACCATTTACAACTAAGTCATATGCTCTAGAATTGATATCTCCAGGATGTTCTATTAATTCTTGTGGATCATTTACATTTGGTGCAGTAAATGGATGGTGTTGTGCAACATATCTATTCTCTTCTTCACTATATTCAAACATTGGGAAATCTGTAATCCATACAAATTCATATCCATCTTGCACTAGATTTAATTCTTTCGCTAATCGTGTACGTAATGCACCTAAAGCATTTAGCGCAATTTTATCTTTATCTGCCACCACAAGAACTAAGTCATTATCCTTTAATTCTAATTGTTGCATGATCTTTTCTTTTTCTTCGTCACTTAATGGTTTTGCGATAGATCCTGATAATTCACTACCTTCCATTTTTAGATATGCTAGTGCCTTTGCTTTAAAGTCACGCTTAATGAATTCTTGCAATTCATCTAATTTTTTTCGACTATATTCTTTTGCAGCATTCTCAAATTTTAGACAATATACTTGTCCATTATTTTCTAATACTGTTTTGAATACTTGGAATTCTGTATTTTCAAAGATAGAAGAAATATTTTGGATTTCATTTCCAAATCGTAAATCCGGTTTATCACTACCATATCTTCGCATTGCTTCATGCCAAGTTAATCTTTTGAATGGTTGTGGTAATTCATATCCAATAGTTCCCAAGAAAATCTCACGCATTAAGTTTTCTACTGTTTGATATACCATTTCTTCATCTGCGAAACTCATTTCAATATCAATTTGCGTAAATTCAGGTTGACGGTCAGAACGTAAATCTTCATCTCTAAAACAACGTGCAATTTGGAAATACTTTTCCATACCACCAATCATTAATAATTGTTTATAGATTTGAGGAGATTGTGGTAATGCCCAGAATTTTCCATTATATATTCTTGATGGAACTAAATAGTCACGTGCACCTTCCGGTGTAGAACGCGCTAAAATTGGTGTTTCAATTTCCACGAAACCTTCTTTATCCAACACATTTCTTGTAATCATAGCTACTTTA
This sequence comes from uncultured Erysipelotrichaceae bacterium, assembly GCA_902766675.1. Classification (GTDB taxonomy): domain Bacteria; phylum Bacillota_I; class Bacilli_A; order Erysipelotrichales; family Erysipelotrichaceae; genus Bulleidia. The sequence continues at coordinate 3,267 of CACXEN010000138.1, read as the reverse complement.
TGACGAAGAATCAGATTATCTTGTAATACTTTTCTTCTTAAATCTAAATAGCGATATTTTAAACGTGTATCTTCATTAGATGTAGATTCATCAGATAAATCAATTGGTGCAGTTTGGGCACTATTGATAATATTTACATCTTTTGCAAGTACTTCAATCTCCCCTGTTTTCATATTTGGGTTTGCGTCTTGGCGCTTTTGTACGACACCTTTTACTTGTAAGATATATTCATTTCTAACATCTTTTACTTTTTCCGCGATTGATTCATCAAAAGTAACTTGAACCAAACCACTGCGATCTCTTAAATCAATAAACACAAGTGCTCCAAGATTTCTTCTTTTATTGACCCAACCAACAAGTGTGACTTCTTCACCTACATGATTGAGATTTAATTCTCCATTATGATGTGTTCTTTCCATACTACTTCTCCCATTCATCTACAGTTTTAATCAAATCATCTAAAGAAACTGTAACTTGTTCTTTATCTGCTGTCTTTTTGATGTTGACTTGATTGTTTTTCACTTCATCTTCACCAAGTATGACAATATATTTTGCATGATTTCGATCTGCACTTTTAAATTGTGCTTTGAGTGACTTCTCTTGTAAATTTCCATTTGTCACATATCCTGCTTTCCTTAATTTTTGCATGACATATAATACATTTTTGCTAACATCACCTAGACCAATCACATATACATCTACATCATTTGTTTCTTGTGGTTCATACCCTTCTTCTTTCGCTAATGCAATCAATCTTTCAATTCCAATCGCAAAGCCAATTCCACTTAAGTCTGGTCCACCAAAGTAAGATACGAAATGATCATATCTTCCACCCGCAAATATTGTTGCTTGTGCACCACTATCTTCTCTTGTTGAAACGACTTCAAATACAGTATGTGTATAGTAATCTAATCCACGTACTAGTTTTTCATCAATTTCATATGGAATACCTAAAGCATCTAATGCATTTAAAACTCTTTGGAAATATTCTTTGCTTTCCTCATTTAAATAATCTGATAGCTTAGGCGCATTTTGTATGATTTCCTTTTCATGATCTACTTTACAATCCAAAATTCTTAGAGGATTTTGTTCTAATCTTCTATGACAATCTGCACATAAATCATCAATATGTGGTTGGAAATATTCTTTTAAAGCATCTTGATATGCTTTTCTGCTTTCATCATCTCCTAATGTATTAATTAATACATTGACAGATGAAATACCTAATTCTTTGACCGCATCATAACCAAGCGCAATTGTTTCAGCATCCACTTCTGGAGATTTTACACCAATATTTTCAACACCAAATTGTGTAAATTGTCTTTGTCTTCCTTTTTGTGGTCTTTCATGTCTAAACATTTCACCCATGTAATACAATCTGCAAGGAAGTTCCATAGAACCATATAATTTATGTTGATCAAAAGCACGTATCACACCAGCAGTTCCTTCTGGTCTTAGTGTTAAAGAATCATCCCCCATTTGGAATGTATACATTTCTTTATTTACCATATCAGAACTATCATTCTCTCTTTTGAAAACTGGTGTATGTTCAAAATATGGTGTACGTATTTCTTGATAATGGTATTTTTTAGCCACATCTTTTAATACTGTTTCTACACTATGCCACATTGGCATTTCTTCTGGCAATATATCATATGTGCCCCTAGCTGTTTGATAATTCATAGAAAACCTCCTATCTAAATAAATAAAAGCGTCCCTCCAAGGACGCTATATAGCGCGGTACCACCTCAGTTTGCATTAAAGCACGCTCTTATCCTTAACGCGGAATACGGATTATCCTACTTTGTTTCAGATAATCATCTCTAGAGTGTCTGAATATAGTTTCATTCGCAATGCTTTCACCAATCCATTGTCGCTAATCAAAATCCCCTATATTTTTCTCTTTCATCGATTTTTATATGACTAGATTGTATTCTTTTTCTACCAAGAATACAACTAGTGATTACTTCTCTCCACAGTGGTTACACTTTCAACTTTTCGAATATTCGCAATTACTACACGCAATTGTTCAACATCTTTTACACGCACTTTTAGTTTAATTGTTGTAACTAATGTTTCGTGATTCACATTTGCACTAATAGATTCCATTGGTGCTTTCGATTGTGAGACAATTGTGACAATATCAGTTAATAAGAAACTACGATCATGGGCTTTTATAATTAAGTCACTATCATAATAGCGATCTTTTTCACCTTCATCCCATTCCACTGAAATCAATCGATTCTCTACATCTTTCACATTCTGACAATCTTTACGATGTACTTTTACGCCTGCACCTTTTGTGATAAATCCAACAATTTCATCACCATATACCGGCATACAACAATGCGCAATTGCCATACACATATCTTCCACTCCTGGCACAATCAAACCAAGCGTTCCACTATGATGTTTTGTTTCGCGATTCCATATTTTCATCGCCTCATCTTCTGTGATGCGTCCTTTTTTATTGGTTAATCTTTCACATACCGTTGTTGGATTAATGGACTTCACTGCGATGCCATACATCAAATCAATATAATCACGACATCTAAATTGTTTTAGAATATTCTCTATCTTTTTCTTATCAATATATTGTTTTGGATCAAATCCTCTTTTACGTAATTCATCAGAAAGAATACGCTCACCTTCTGGCACACGACCTTCTTTTAATTCATTTTCTTTTTTCGCCAAGTAATTCTTTATCTTACTTTTCGCTTGATTTGTTTTAACAAATTTTAGCCAATCTTCGCTTGGCCCAGTATTCTTTGCGGTTTTAATTTTAACTACATCACCAGTATGTAATTCTGTATTCAATGGAACCATTGCGTCATTTACTATTGCGCCAACTGTTGTATGACCAACATCTGTATGAATACGATACGCAAAATCGATTGGAGTTGATCCACTTGGTAAGTCAATGACTCTTCCCATTGGTGTCATAACATAAACATTAGCTTCAAATATATCATGTTGTAATGTGGCCATATATTCACTGGCTGTATCACTTGCACTATTTTCTTCTGAATATAAAGCTAAGTTTTTAAACCAAGATAATTTATCTTCAATTTCTTTTTGTTCTTGTCTAGCATCATAGCGTTTTCCATCTTTATAGCGCCAATGTGCCGCAACACCACGTTCCGCAATTTCATCCATTTCTTCTGTACGAATTTGCACTTCAAAAATCTTTCCATTTTCGCCAATAATTGTTGTATGTAATGATTGATACATATTTGGCTTTGGTACAGCTATATAATCTTTTAAGCG
>CACXEN010000137.1 GCA_902766675.1 uncultured Erysipelotrichaceae bacterium | reverse complement strand
TAGAAAAAGTAGGTATGATGGATTTCGCAAATCAAAATGTCAATCGTATTTCTGGTGGTCAGAAACAACGTGTTGCGATTGCGAGAGCATTATGCATGGAGCCAAGACTCATGTTGTTTGATGAACCAACATCAGCACTAGATCCAGAAATGGTTAAAGAAGTATTGAGCGTTATGAAAGAATTAGCGCAAGATGGTTTGACGATGATTGTTGTGACACACGAAATGAACTTTGCGAAAGAAGTTGCGGATAGAGTAGTCTTTATGGATGAAGGTGTAATAGCTGAAGAAGGCACACCAGATGAAGTGTTCAATCATCCAAAAAATGAAAGAACAAAAGCTTTCCTAAGTGCATTATCATAAATGAATAAAACTTCGTTTATCACAAACGAAGTTTTTTCATATGTTTAGTACTTTTATTATCTATGTGGCTTATAGATCATCTTCGATGGCACCAGCTTTTGCGTAAGCTGTTGATCTAGCTTCGAAGAAGTCTGTTTTAATCATATTCGCATCTGCATATTGGCTTACCCAACCCATTGTTTCTGGTTCTTCATGGTGTCCTTCATAAATTGGATCTAATCCGATTTGTCGGCATCGTAAATTACCAAGGTATTGGATATAGTCAGTTATCATTTGTTTGGTTAATCCTTGTACATCATCTCCAATTGCATAATGTCCCCATGCAATTTCTTGTTCGACACCTTCTTTAATCATCGCACGATAGACTTCATTTAACTCTGGTGTGAATAGTTGAGGTTCTTCTTTTTGAAGTTCAAGAATAATATTTCTAAATAGCCATAAATGCGTATTCTCATCACGATTGATATAACGGATCTCTTGGGCACTACCTGGCATTAAATTGTTGCGGGCTAGGTTATAGAAGAACATGAATCCGGAATAGAAGTAGACACCTTCTAAGATGTAATTTGCGACACATGTTTTTGCGAGGTTTTCCTCATTTGTATTCTCCACAAATTCATTATATAAGCCACCAATGAATTCATTTCTTTTCAATAAGTGTTCATCATCTTTCCATTGAAAGAGTATTTCATCTCTTTGCGTAGGTTCACAAATAGTATCTAGCATGTAGCTATAACTTTGTGAGTGAACTGCTTCTTGGAATGTTTGAATGTTTAAACAAAGATTGACTTCATTTGCGGTTATATAAGAACTAACATTTGGTAAGTTCGCAGTTTGTACAGAATCTAAGAAGATTAAGAAAGATAATATCTTGTCATATGCACGTCTTTCTGCTTTAGGTAGATTTGGGTAATCTTTTACATCTTGTCCTAAATTAATTTCTTCAGGAACCCAGAAATTATTCATTGCTTGTCGATACCAATCTTTTACCCATGGATATTTCATGTTGTTGAAATCATTTAGATTTGTGGTATTTCCATTAATCATTTTTCTTTTTCCAACTTCTGTATCACCAGTTGGATTAAACATTGGTCTTTTTGTGAGTGTATCTTGATTCATATGATTTCCTTTCTTATGCTGAGCATGCTTCACATTCTTCTACTTCTAAACTTTTGGAGCGCACATAGTAAATTGTTTTTACACCTGACTCCCAAGCAAGTAAATAGAGATTCAGTATTTTTCTAAATGTATAATCATTTGTGATATATAAATTCATACTCATTGCTTGATCAATATGTCTTTGTCTAACACCGTTTGCTTTGACAGACCAGCTTTGATCAATCAAGTGAGCATTTTTATATAAGAAGTATGTTTGTGGTGATAATTCAGGCGCTAGGCGAGGGATTAGTCCATCTTTCTTTTCTTCTAAGAAATAGCGATTCATAATTGGATCTAAACCTGCTGTAGTGCCAGAGAGAATGGATGTAGAACTTGTTGGCGCAATTGCCATGAGATAACCATTGCGTAAACCTTGCTTATGTACTTTTTCTTTTAGCTCTATCCATTTCTTGTCTGTATATTGTCTTTTTTCGAAGTAGGCACCTGTGTCCCAATCACTTCCTTTAAAGAGAGAATATTTTCCTTTTTCTTTTGCGAGATCACTAGATGCTTCAATTGCATAGTAATTAATCTTTTCAAAGACTTGATCAACGAATTCTAAGTGTTTTTGTGATTCCCATGGAATGTTATTTTTTGCGAGCATATGATGATAACCAGAAACACCTAAACCGATTGGTCGATATCTACCATTATTGATTTCCGCATATGGTAATGGGAATAAGTTAATATCAATGACATTATCTAAAGCTCTTACAACAGAACGAATTGTGTCTTTCATCTCGTTGTTGTTATTCACATCAAGTTTTCCTAATGTTAATGATGCAAGATTACATACTACGAAGTCACCCGGCTTAGTAGTCGTAACGACAACTTTTTCACCATCAATTGTTTTAATTTCTTGTGACTCCAAGGAAATCGCAGACATATTTTGGGCAATTTCTGTACATAAATTACTACAATAGATGATTCCTTTATCACCATTAGGGTTCATTCGATTAACAATATCTCTGTTAAACACAAATGGTGTACCAGTTTCAACTGCTGATTTTATGATGAGTCGAACAACTTCTTTAATTGGTAATACTCTTTTTGAAATTGCTGGGTCATTTACACAATCTAAATATTTCTTTGTCCAATCATCTCCATATGTATCTTCTATGCAATATCCTTTGACTTCTTTAATTTCATGTGGGTCCATCAAATACCAATCACCATTGATATTGTCTCGAACTTGTTGCCAGAAGTAATCTGGATAACAAACAGCAGGGAATACATCATGTGCTTTTAAACGATCATCACCGTTGTTTGTACGAATTGCTAAGAATTCTGGTAAATCCTTATGCCAAACATCTAGATATACTGCAACAGCACCTTGTCTTACACCTAATTGATCGACTGCTACAGCTGTATCATTTGCTAAACGAATCCAACGGATGACACCTCCGGCAGCACCTTCAAAGCCTCGTATCGTTGAGCCTTTTGCACGTACTTTACCGAAATACAATCCCATTCCACCACCTAGTTTTGAAACTTTGGCAAAGTTATCAATTGATCGATATATACCATCTAATGAGTCAGGAACAGTATCGATAAAGCATGAAGATAATTGGTGATATGGTTTTCTTGCGTTGGATAGGGTAGGTGTAGCCATTGTGACTTTCATAGTTGATAACATATCATAGAATTTTTTAACCCAATCCATGCGATCTTTCTTTTCATTTATTGCTAGATGCAATGCAATACCTAAGAACATTTCTTGTGGAGTTTCTAGTGGGTGATGAGAGTGGTCAGTAATTAAATAACGTTTGATTAATAAGTTGAGACCTGAATAATTAAATAGATAATCACGTTTTTTATCTATGAAAGTACTAGCGAGTAAAAGTTCTTCTTCGCTATATTTCTTTTTGATATATTCACCATATAGTCCTTCTTTTACTAGATATACAACTTTCTCATAAAAGTTATCATGCTTATTGTAGAGAGCTAATTCTCGATAGAATTGTACAAGTAAGATTCTTGCGGCAATATATTCCCAATCAGGTGCTTCTTGGCTTGTTAGTTCTACTGCAGCACGTATTAAAAGAGGTAATAGGTCACTATCAGCTTGACCAGCTTTTACAAATGAAAAATATTTATCTGCGAGTTTTTCCATTGGATATATTTCACCTGGAAAATCTTTTTCTACTTTTTCTAAAGCTTTTCGAATATCTTGTTTCTTTTGAAAAGTATCTACAATCTTATCTAATGTAGCTCTAATTTGAGAACGCTTTTCGCGATATAAGATATAACTCTTCGCAACAGCAAAGAGTTCTTCTTTCATTAAACCTTCTTCAACAAGGTCTTGAATCTCTTCAACTGTAACAGAATCTTTTTTCTTTATTTTTGTTTCAACTGTTTTCGCAACTTTAGTGATGGTTTTTTCATCTACTAAAGTTCCAGTTGCTTTAAATGCTTTTCTAACAGCATTTTCAATCTTTGCAATATTATATTTTTGTTTATTGCCATTACGCTTGATAATTTCCATACTCCACCTCTCCAATAAGTCGTAGAGACATTATAGTTGGAAATCCAACTTATTGAAATAAAAATGCACTTTTTTAAGTAAAAAATAAAACATTCGATAATACCGAAAGTTTATAAAAAGATTGAAATAATAACTTAATCATAGTTTTAAATTTTTATTTTTATACTAAGTTATTTTTGTTACATAAAAGCAAGTGTTTTTCATTGCGAGCAAGTCAATTCCTTGAAGAGCACTTTTTCATATTATAAGAATTTGAATACGTTGTAAGAAACAGTGAAAAAGATAAATTTATTGGTTATATTAGTTTTGACACTATTAAAACTATTCACTTTCTATTTTGATAAAATGATGAGAATCTTTTCT
>CACXEN010000136.1 GCA_902766675.1 uncultured Erysipelotrichaceae bacterium | reverse complement strand
TTTTACGTGTTTCATGCATTTCTTTCAAAGCATTATTTATTTCATCTATAGAATCCTGTATATGTATTTTCTTGCGAACATTCGCTTCTGAATAATTATCTTCTATCGATGAAATATCCGTTCGTAACGATAATGCTAACTTTTCAAGTTTAAGCAACACCTGATTGTTCTGTGATAGTTTTGTTTCAGTTAAATTCAGACCTTTAGTATGAGAAATGATTGAAAACTCAATCATTTGTTTTTGTGCATTTAAGTGAGCTATATTATCATCAATAGACATGATAGGTGTTTCAAAAGATAAAAGACAATCGTCTATTTCTTGATTACATACCGGGCATCTGTTAGTCGCATATTTTAGTCCAAGAGTCGAACCTAATCCTTTAAGTTTTTTTGCATCTTGATTATTACGAATGTCATTGTTAATCTGATTGAGCAGATGTTTTTGTCTGCTTATACTTTGTTCATCAAGCCTTTTGCGCTCTTGAAGATCTATTATCTCTGCTTGCAATTGAGATATCTTTTCTTGTATGGATTGTAATTCCGTATGTAATGCGTCGTAATCATCTCTTATTTTTGGAGAATAACTGCTCATACTCTGTAATTCAGACCGAAGTGATTGTAAGTGTTCTTCAATTGTGCGCTGCTGGATCATAATCTTAAATGCTTCGAGTTGTTCATCGGTTATTATTACAGGCTCATCTGGAACATTAATAAGATTACCATTAAATCTTTGAATTGTAAGTTCCAGTTCCTTTATGGTTTGCTTCCAACGTCCTTTTAGTTCTATGATCTGGCTATCAAGAACCCTTCTTTCGTGTTCAGCTTTATTGGTATCCAAGCCTAATAGATATTCCATAACACGTTTTTTTACTTGAGCGATTCCAAAATAAGGAGCACGATTTAATATGTCAATCCATCCGCCCTTTTGTTCGATAAACAGAGCTGCTAAAACTTGCTGAATATATAATTGATGTTCACAATCACTATTATCATATACAATAGGTAGCTTTAGCCCTAAAAAATCATTTAAAAATTTGTGATAACCAGAAGAATTAGTTGCTGCGCCTTTTGATTGGACAAAAAAATCCCGTCTTTTAGTTTCAGGAGAATGAATATTGGCATAATCCGACATATAAACAGTAATTAGTTTTTCTTTTCTATCATCACTCTTTATCGCTCTAAGTATAGTAATTATCTCTTTTCCATTACTAATTTCTAAATATGCATCGGACTGTAAAACATGGTGAATAACACCATTATCATCAGTTAATTCAGAAGTATAAACAGGCGTTAGTACTTTTATTCCTTGTCCACCAAGAATTTCTTCACACCCAAGGCAGTATAGTATTGATTCGATAATAGAGGTTTTTCCTCTTGTATTATCATCACTAGCTATTATATTCAATCCATTTCCAAAAATAGTTTCAAAACCATATAGACCATTGTCGGTTTGTATTTCAATCCTTAGATGATTAATTATAAGCATTTAATTCGCCCCATTTCTTCCTTAAATCCTGTAGTGCATTTTCAGTAATTTTACCGCACAAAGCTGTTAGTGATTTCTTTTCTTCAATAAGCAGCGTATTATCTTCCATTATCAATTTACAAAAATGTTTTCCGCTTTCTGTTAGTTTTAATTTTCCATTGTTCTGATGTGTGATTAACCTTTCAGCAAGAGCATATTGAAGTGCGTAATTCACGGCAGGATCATATTTTATTATAGAATAATCAGGCATTTTTCCGTCAATGAATAGTTTAAGCTGAACCATGTCAAAATCAGAAGTTAAGGCAGTTGCAACAATTTGAATCATTTGAAAGGAGCATCCACCTTTTTTTACTACTAAATCAAGAATCAGACATATTTGAGCAACTTTATAACTAATTCGATAGTTGTATGGAACTGGATCAGGCCTTTTCGTGAACTCAATATCCTTTATTCCATCAGGAATAATCTTATACTTTTCCATATTATCTCCTACTTGAATTTTAATGAACAATCAGCAAGCCAAGTACCAATTAAATCCTCCACTAATTCTGTTGTGGAGTTATCATTTAGGCTTGGAAAACGTTTATCTAATTCGGATTCAAAATCCTCTAAAATTGACATAAACAGACTGTAGTTTTCATTCGAGTTTGGATTTAGAGCTGTCTTCTTTTCGACTTTATTCTTGTATCTTTTGAGCATAAGTTGAAGGTCACAGAACAAGTCTTTATAGCTTTCGCTTAATTTAGTCATTAAATCAATGCCACGAATGTATGCCTCAGCATATATTCTAACCATATCTTCTATTTCATCGTCTTCATTTACTTGCTTTATGGCAGCGATTTTTCTTTTAATATTATCTGTCTTTTCAGAAGGACAATCTAACCAATTTGCTTCTTTAACACTTGTTGTAATATCAAGCTTATTCTTCCAAGCATCATATACACTAACTTGGTAGATTTCTGCTTGTAGGTTTTCTGCTTCTTGTACTACAATTTCAAATTGATCAGATATATAGTCATATTGTTTAATATCAGACAAGCGTTTTTGTTTAACCTCATCAGCCTTATTTTTTGCGTGATTTAAAATTTTATTATCTCTGTATTTTGGAATAAGAAAATGCCATTGTTTGATTATCGGTACTCCAAAAGCTATTAGCCTTTTTTTATAGTCGGGATCAAGTAATTTATGTATATCAGTTGTCATTTTGTCTCTTAGATGGTTGTAGTATTCCTCGTCAGTATAATCACCTTCTGGATAATAGCATTGATTCACAATTCCGGTACTTGTAAATCCTTCTATACCAGCATCTCCACCGGGATTGGCAGGGATTTCT
>CACXEN010000135.1 GCA_902766675.1 uncultured Erysipelotrichaceae bacterium | reverse complement strand
TGATAGCTGCTTTTTTAAACTCTGGCGAATAGTATTTATTTTTGCCATGTTCTACTATCTCTGGACCATGTCTATCAATTAAACGAATTATATATGATGCGTGTGAAATATCTATTTTAAACTTTTTCGCTATTCTGGGTGCTCCCCAACCATCTACTTTCCACAATCTGTAAATCTCTAATTTGTCTTCAAACGTTAATTTCATAAGAAAAACCCCTCCATTAGGTTGTCCTAATTTTGGGGTTCAGTTCAATAAAAGAAAAGCCCTATTTCTAGGGCAATCTAAGCAATGCCGACTATAGGACTTGAACCTACGACCTAATCATTACGAATGATTTGCTCTACCAGCTGAGCTAAGTCGGCGTGCTTTAATATTATATATAATCTTGAATGTAGAGCGCAAGATAAAACAAACATTGCATAAGAAGGTATAATATATATTGTTAAAAAGAAAGGGAAAACTATGAATGATTTCGTTTTACAGGTTCCAACAAAAATATATTTTGGCAAGGACCAATTGAAGCATTTACCAGAAGAAGTTTTGCAATATGGAAAAAAAGCACTCCTTGTATATGGAGGTGGCTCCATTAAAAAGATAGGTTTGTATGATAAAGTTGTAAAACTATTAGAAGATGCAGGCATTACTATTTATGAATTGGCAGGGGTAGAACCAAATCCAAGACATACAACAGTGAATAAAGGTGCTGCAATATGTAAAGAAAACAATATTGATTTTATTGTTGCAGTAGGTGGTGGTTCTGTAATTGACTGTGCAAAGGCAATTGCAGGTGTAGTGAAATCTGATACAGATGATGTCTGGGATTTCGTTGAAAAGAAATGCGATATTACTGGTGCACTTCCTTTATTCGTAATATTAACAATTTCAGCTACAGGTTCAGAGATGGATAAGTGGTCCGTAATTTCAAATGAGGATATCAATGCGAAAAGGGGACTAGGATCAGAATTCTTTTTCCCAAAAGCATCATTTTTAAATCCTGAATTTACTTATTCAGTAAGTCCTTACCAAACAGCTGCTGGTAGTGTAGATATCATGGCACATATTATAGATAATTATTACTTCACAAAGAATCCAGCAATGGAAATGATTCATAATATTCAAGAAGAGGTAATGCGCACAGTTGTGAAATATGCGCCAATTGCTTTGAAAGAGCCAGATAACTATGAAGCACGTGCAAATCTAATGTGGGCAAGTACATGGGCACTAAATGATTATTTAAAAGCAGGTGTATCAATGCATACATCTAATCACTCTATGGAACATCCATTATCTGCTTATTACGATATGACACATGGTCATGGATTAGCTATTCTAATTCCTAGATGGCTAGAATATGTCATGCAAAAAGATCCAGAAACGATTCCAATCGTTGCTAGATTTGGAAGAAATGTATTCAATGTAGATCAAAATTTAAGTGATGAAGAAGCAGGAAAGAAAACAGTAGAAGTTGTTTCAGATTTCTATTTCAATACATTAGGTTTACCAGGAAAACTATCAGATTTAGGAGTAGATGAAACACACTTCAAAGAGATGGCTAAAAAAGCAATGAAAGGAGATAGCATACAAGGATTCATCGAACTAGATGAAGAGGATGTTATCAACATTTACAAAATGTGCTTATAGGACCACAGAGTGGTCCTTTTTGTTTGGTATAATAGTAGATGTGTTTGAAGTGTTATAAATGTTTAGCACTTCTTTCTTAGAAAATATGATTGATGTAATGAAAATAAATAGTTACGTCAGATAATGAAGAAAGTGATAAGTAGTATTTATGGAAAGATTCAAAAAAATTGGAATAGCATGTATTTTAGTTGCAGTATTTTTATTGGTAGGACTCAATATGTATTTAAATGGAGTCTTTTTACCAAAATGGATTACGTGGGAAGAAAAAATCGACAGAGGCGATTTCAATAGTGATGGATTTAATGACTCGGTTCAATTAGAAAACAAAAGAGTATTCCTATTGCGAGAAGGTGCTGTTGTGGATCAAACACCAAGAGAATGGCAGATTTCTAATTATGAAATTGCGGATATAGATAAAGATGGACAAGAAGAAATTATTTTATTGTTATGGAAAAGAGGAGAGGATAGCGAGCAAGCATCTTCTTTAAACACATTAGAATTCTCTCAACATGTATTTATATATAATGTGGGAGATAGAGAATTGACACCAAAATGGATGTCTTCAAAATTAGAGAAGAATATAAAGAATTGGTCAGTCGATGAAGATGGTGTAATTCATACAGTAAGTGATGATGACAATAAACAGTCATGGTACTGGAAAGGCTCTGGATTAGAGAGTGTGGAAGAGTGAATATGAAAAGAAGAATATTAGTATCATTAGCAACTACAGTTATAGCAGCAACTTATGTTGTGGCTGTTCATGTCGCAGCAGCGTTGCAATACAAAAAAGATACTGAGAAAAAAGAAGAAAAAGATGAGGACAATCAAGATGAATCTAAAAGAGAGAGTGAATAGTATTTATCCTGAATTAGTAGAGCTTCGTCGATCGATTCATGAAGAGCCAGAAGTAGGAATGGATACGGTAAAAACAAAAGATAAAATCGTAGCTCTTTTAAAAGAGAAAAATATTCAGTATCGTACAACTTCTAAAAATGGAATTATTGTGGATATCAAAGGCACAAAAGAAGAAAGTAATCAGGTTGTTTTATTAAGAGCTGATATGGATGCATTGTGCTTACAAGAAAATACTGATTTACCATATGCGTCTAAAGAGGATGGTAAGATGCATGCTTGTGGGCATGATTTACATTCATCAATGCTAGTTGGGACAGCAATAATTCTAAATGATTTAAAAGATACTTTTTCTGGAACAATTCGATGTATTTGGCAACCCGGTGAAGAAACATCGCAAGGTGCAACACATATGATTGAAGAAGGTGTGATGGATAATGTAAAGATGGGATTTGGTATGCATGTAGATCCATTATCTCCAACAGGAACTTTATCTGCGAAAAGAGGTGCAGATTGGGCAGCTGTAGACCATTTTGAAATTTGTGTAAAAGGTATAGGTGCACATGGCGCAACCCCACAAAAGGGAAAAGACGCAATCGTTGCGGCAAGTGCATTAGTATTAAATTTACAAACATTGGTTTCTAGAGAATGCGATCCAATGAAACCACTTGTTATAACAGTAGGTCAATTCCATGGTGGTAGTTCTTATAACATCATCGCAAACGAAGTATATTTAGAAGGCACATGTCGCTCATTTGATGAAGAGGTATATGATGCATTACCATCTGCTTTAGATAGAGTTGTAAAAAATACTGCACAAGCATATGGATGTGAAGCAACAATTAATTTAGATCGAGTCGCAAAGGCAGTCATAAATGATGATGAAGCATTTGATGTATTAGAAATAACAGCCAATAAAGTATTAGATGCAGAAAATTTTCAAAAAGCAGAGCCAGCAATGATAGGGGAAGATTTCTCAGAATATGGTCAAATCGCACCATGCGTATTTACACATTTAGGATGTGATGGTGGCTATCCTCTACATTCATGTTATGTAAATTTTAAAGAAGAAGCGATGCTTACAGGAATTGAAATTGAAGTTCAATTTGGATTAGACGCATTAGAATATTTAACAAAAAAAGTATGATGTCTCATACTTTTTTCCATAATATCCATAGTAAATTATCCCCAATGCATGTTTGTGTAATTAGATCACAGTTCGTGATTTGATAAATATCTGTACCATCGTCCGCAATCCATTCTTTTCTTTGTGAGGAAAAATGTTCTTCATATTTTTTATATGAGGTAGTCACATCATTGATTGAAATATACAATATTTCATTATTTTCTGTTTCATCAAATCCTTGATAAGAATGATCGGCGATATAAGGTATGCCATTAATTTGACTATATGCGGCACTATTTTCTTTATCGATTAATCTTTGAAATTGTTTTGCGTCATCAAGATTTCCTTCATAAAGAGTAGCGGAATAGGAATTGATTGAAACTGTGCCAATTTCTTTTGATTGGCCAAAGTGATCATAATAAAAGTTAGAGAAAGAAATCCATAATAATATAAATGCCAAAACTAAAATGATAAGTCGAATATAGCGCAGTAAATTCTCTTTTGTTGTTGTCATAAAATCATGCATGTTGTAATCGAGTGATTTTATATTCCCCATTTATTTTTTCAAGGGTAATCGTGTACGTAGTAGGGATATATGATGCTTGATTCAATATGTCATTAAACATGGTGGTTAGCTTAGGTAATAGTTGAGAAATCATAGACATTGGATTGGTAAAGTCAATCTCTTCTAAATCAGAGATTTGCGACAATAAATAGCTACTTAATTTACTTTCATCAAAATCATTGAATATTGCTTGATCAATGATTTCAATTTTCATCGTTATAGTATATTTTGAATCGCTTTCTTCCACAACATTTAGAATTTCATGATTCTTAAATGCATAACCAAATAATTGTTTTTTAAGTTTTTCAATTTCTTTTGCGATTGATGAGTCAAGAGTCGTTCCAAATACAGATGGATCAAATTGATCACTTGCGGTTTTAAATGGACCAACAAGAGAATCAAGGTCATCTTGTGCATCCTTTGTGGCATAGCTATAGGCAGCTTCAAAGTCGCCGGATTCTAACGACTTCGCAAAATTCTCTACAACATCTTTTGCGCTTGCTTCTTCACCTTTACAGCCACTGATAAAGAATAAAGCACATAATAAAATCATAATTATCTTTTTCATATATTCATTATATCGCAATTGGGTATAAAAAAAGAATGTGTGCGATGACACATTCCTCTTTGACTATTTCATTAATGCAGTTAATGCATTTAATAAGTCACTACCATCAAATGCAGCTTGTTGTTGCTGTTGAGTAGTACCGCTACCTAATAGGCTACCGAATAAGTCTGTAATACCTGTTGTTTGTGGTTGTGGTTTTTCTTCTTCTTTAGAACCAAATAGTGAGCCTAATAGACCACCACTAGATTGTTGCTGTTGTTGTGGTGCTCCTCCGAATAAGCTTCCTAATAATCCACCAGCATTAGATTGAGTTTGTTGAGAACCTCCACCTAATAAAGAACCAAGTAAGCCTAAACTGTTTGTAGCTTGTGATTGGCTTCCACCAAACATGCTCATTAAGTCACCTAGATCAAGTGAGCCATTGCTTTGATTTGCACTTGTTGTAGCTGCAGATAGTCCTGTTAATAATGCAGGAGCTAAAGCGCCTAAACCTTTGTTTACGTCTTCTGCACCTAAGCCTGTTTCACCAGCAAGTGTGTTAACAACTTTTTCTTTGTCATCACCTAGAATATGACCAATAATCTTATTGCCATCTTCTTCATCGACTTCGTCGATTTGTTCAGCCATAGAACGTTTGTTAGTATGCTGAGTTAATGCGCTCAATAAGGATTGTGCTCCAGATTGAGACGAAGCGTTCTTTGTCATATAGCGAATGAGTAGTGGTACAGCCATAACAATTAACTTAGATATAAGTTTGCTAGAAATACCAGTCTTCTTAACTAAAGAATTTACTGAACTTTCGCTAGTCAAAGAACCTAGTAATAATTGTAAAAGATTCATTATTTCTTCTCCTATTCTTGATAATATTATAAGATAAAACGAAGTAGATGAAAATAAAAAGGACTGGAAAGTCCTTTGTTGTAAATAGTAACTAATTGGAACTATTATGCCCAAAAGCAGAATTGAGGGCTTTGCATACCACAGATCCTACAATGCCACAGACTACTGCTTCAATTAATCCTTGTGCACCAACTAGTAATCCTACAAACAGAATTGGATTTGTTGCATTTAGGCTACTTGCAAGTGTTTGTACATATTCTGCATTCCAAAATATTAGAATGATATAACCCATAAATAGAATGGTATTTAATATTGGAGCACTTAGTGATGCAACAATAATACTAACTAAGCCCTTTTTATCTATTTTGGATAGAACTTGATAAATTACACCTACTAAATATCCCATTAATACGCGTGTTACAACACATAATATAAATGTGTGTAATGGACTAACTTGGAATAGGGCACCTGTCATTGCGGAGCGACCAGTCATCGCATCATAGAAACTAACAGCCCCAAATACACCGCCCAATAAAGCACCAGCACTTGGGCCAAGCATGATTGCACCAACAGCAATAGGTACAGTTAAAAAACTCATGTATAGTGGTCCAACTGGAACACTTCCTAAACCAATTAGTTTCATTACTACTTCCACTGCAATAAGCAGTGCTAACTTTGTCATATAAGACAATCTTTCTCTACTTTGTGTCATTTTTATCCTCTTAAATATATGTATTAAAAATGTGAAATTTTACTGTCTATACAATGATATCACTGCCAAAAAAAGTGTCAACGATAATGAAAATCGTTTATAATCTAAATAAAGTAATATGAAACAAACACGTATTTATGCAGTGGCAGGGAAAGATTTAAAAGAAAATATTTCTTCTTTTAAAGCACTTGGTGCTGTAGGAATTCTTACAAATGTAGAATTACTATTGGAGATGTTTGGTAGTGGCGTTTCTTTAGAAGAAATGACACGCTTTTTATTATCTATGGATGATGAAATGACAGTATTTATGTCTACATTTGGCTCTGACGCAAATGAAATATTAGAACATGCACATGCCTGTACAAGACTTTCTGACCGTGTTGGTATGAAAGTAGAAAGTAGTCCAGAAGGATTTAAGGCAATGCGTCAATTGAAAGAAGAAGGAATTAAAGTCATTGCGACTACTTTATTTACATATGAACAAGCATATATGGCACATGCGATTGATATTTATGCAATCTCACCATTTGTGGCAAGAGGTAATGCAAACAATTTAAACATGTATGAAATGATTCAAAAGACAAGAGAATTATATGATCGCTATGAATATGCGCCAGAAATACTAGCAGCAAGTATACGTACATTAGATGATGCGAAAAATGCAATACTAGCAGGAGCAGATTCTCTTGCGGTTAGTTATTCCATATTAGAAAAGATGATGTCATCATCCTATTCAGATGCAGTAAATGCGTCTTGGGATGAAACAATAAAACGATTTAAAGATAATGATATAAATGATTACATCGCAAAAGAAGAATAGAGGGGAAGGTGAGTATGAAAGATTTAGTATTCAATAATGGTGTTAGTATTCCGCGCGTAGGACTAGGTGTTTGGCGTGCACAAGAAGGTGACGACACATATAATGCGGTGCGCTATGCACTTGATGCAGGATATCGTTTGATAGATACAGCTAGAGTGTATGGAAATGAAAAAAGTGTTGGAAAAGCAATTCGTGAAAGTGGTATTGATAGAAGTGAAATCTTTTTAACAACGAAGTTGTGGAATGATGATATACGTGCGCATCGTACAAAGGAAGCTTTTCAAGAAAGCTTGGATGATTTAGGTTTGGATTATGTAGATTTATATTTGATTCACTGGCCAGCGGAAGGATATGAAGAAGCTTGGTTAGAAATGGAAGATTTATATAAAGAAGGCAAAATACGTGCTATTGGTTTGTCCAATTTCCATTTACACCATTTAGATTCCCTAATGGAAAAAGCTACAGTTCACCCAGTGATTGATCAGATTGAGTCATCCCCATATTTTACAAACCAAGAATTAATTGATGCGATTCAAGCAAAAGGGATTATCGCAGAAAGTTGGAGTCCATTTGGAGGACATAGAGGAAATATGTTGGATGATCCTCTGCTTGCGGAATTATCAAAAAAATATAATAAGAATCCAGGCCAACTAGTTGTGAGATGGAATGTGGATCGTGATGTAGTTGTGATTCCAAAATCAGTACATAAAGAAAGAATTATTTCTAATTTCGATGTGTTTGATTTTGAACTAGAACCAGAAGACATACAAGCAATATCAAATCTAGATTGTGGACGTCGTATGGGATCTTCGCCAGATAATTTCAGTTTTTAGGAGGTTGATGAATATGGAAATTAAAGAATTTGCGCAGATGGTGGATCATGCATACCTACAAGCGTATGCAACAGATGAAGATATGAAAAGAATTTGCGATGAAGCAAAAGAATATAACTTCAAAATGGTCGCAGTGAATTCATGTCAAACAAAAAGATGTAAAGAATATCTAAAGGGTACGGATGTACATGTAGGTGCCGCAATTGGCTTCCCACTAGGACAAACCACAATCGAAGTTAAAACATTTGAAACGAAAGATGCGATTGAAAATGGTGCAGATGAAATCGATTATGTGATTAATATTACGGAATTAAAAGCCAAGAATTATGACTATCTAAAAAAGGAAATGGAAAGTATTGTTGGAGAATGCCGTAAACATAATGTTGTTTCTAAAGTCATCATTGAAACATGTTATCTTACAAAAGATGAGATCAAAAAGATGGCTGAAATCGCAAAAGAGGTTAAACCAGATTTCGTAAAGACATCAACTGGATTTGGAAGTGATGGCGCAAAAGTGGAAGATGTAGAGTTGATTCGCTCAGTTGTTGGCGATGAAGTCGCAATAAAGGCATCTAGTGGTATACGTACATTAGATGATGTTATGAAATTATATGAAGCGGGTTGTACTCGTTTTGGAACTAGTGCTGGAATTAAAATAATTGAAGAAATGAAAAATAGATAGTTCATATATTTGAACTATCTATTTTGGTTGTGCAATTAATAATCTTGTTTTACCTTTGACGACGATGTCACTAGAAGAAGCAGGAATAAACATACTTTCTGTAAAATCTAGTGTTACTTCTTCATCATCATATTGTAAAGTGACTTTCTCACCTAGATTGGAAATCGTTTTGAAACGAGTTCCATCAAGTTTGATTGTATATGTATCATTTGTATCCACAAGATATACTTCAAATTCTTCAACATTTGTGAGTAATTTTTCTTTTTCTATACCATCTAATGGTGTAGATACTACAACAGGTTGTTCACCAAGTGTTACTACATCTAGACTCTTTTCAATATGAAGAGGTCTTGTGTTTCCTTGATCATCCACACGGTTGAAATCAAAGAATCGATATGTAGTATTTGAGTTTGTGCCAATTTCTAATGCTAAGATATTTGCGCCTAAGGCATGTAATGTGCCTGCTGGAATGGCGATGAAGTCTCCTTCTTTTACAGGATGATATGTAAGATGTTCTTCGATAGTGCCTTCATCAATTGCTTGTTTGATTTCTTCTTTTGTTTTGAAATCACAACCAGCAACTAGCTTAGCTCCTTCTTCGGCACGTAAGACATACCAGCTTTCTGTCTTGCCATGATCATTTTCATTTTTTTGTGCATATTCTTCATTTGGATGCACTTGAATACTTAAGGATTCCTTTGCGTCCAATAATGCCAGTCTTAACATTCTGTCTTCTTTTACTTCACTACCAAGAGTTTCTATTGGATTTTCTTTAATTAAATCAGTTAAAGTTTTTCCTTCATATTCTTTATTTAATACAGGACAATCTGCAGAAGGGTGTGCACTAATTTCCCATGCAGTTCCTTCCATATTACTTGGACGATTGCGAATTTTTGATAATACATCGTTTCCCCAAATTGTTTGATTGTAAATTGTTTCTAATTTTAATGTTTTCATTTCTACCACCTTGTTAATATTATACACATAAAAAATAAATTGATTTCGATGGAATCAATAAAACATAATCTTTGAAAAAGAAAAAGCAACGAAGTGCTTAGTCTACAGTAACTTTATTTTTACCACTTGTTTTGGATGTATACATCAATCGGTCTGCTCTATCCACAATAGTTTCAGTTGTATCATTCATCAAAACTTTTGTTGCGCCAACGGAAATACTTACATGTAAGTTTTCGCCATTGTAGTTTATTTCTGTATTTTCAACAAGTGAACGAAGTTTCTCAGCGATTATTGTTGTTTCATAGTCGTTATGTATTGTATAGATACCCACAAATTCTTCACCGCCCCATCTTCCGAAAAGATCTTCTTTTTGTATAACCTTTTTGATAGAAGACGCAATGTTGTGAAGAACTAAGTCACCAGCTTCATGGCCATATGTATTATTGAATACAGAGAAGTCATCAATATCCGCAAATACAACAGAGAACTTTTGACCAAAGTGTTTGAATTGTGATAACTTATAGGACAAGAAACTCTCTAAGTATCTTCTGTTTGGAAGTTTTGTTAAATCATCATGCATTGCAGCACCAGATAATTTAGCAATAAGTGAATCATCATATTTTGTTGGTGAGTCTTGGGTAAATAGTTCAATAGAACCTTGAATATTACCTTCATTATCACGGATAGGGAAGATATTAACGCGCAAAGGAATTCTATGTCCATCTTTGTGTCTGACAAAAACTCTTTCTTGTCTTTGTTTGCCATCGATATTTGTCGCAAATAACGGACAACCTACTTGGCATAATGGATGACCTTCTTCATCGATATGATTAAGATTGGATTTTGGACAATCCTTACCAATAATTTCTTCTTTAGAATAGCCTGTGATTCTTTCTGCAGATTTATTCCAGAATAAGATTTTTCTATTCTTATCCACGAAATAAGCACCATCTTGCATGTTAGAAATAATTGCGATATAGATGTCTACTAAATTCATATGTTCGTATAAGTTTTCGCTCATAGTATTTACCTCGACTCCATCATACCATTTATTTGCATTAAAGAATATCATGCTTATGCAAATAACGTTTATATATAAAGTAGAATGCAGCACTTAAGAACCAAGTAAATGGATATAACCAGAATGCTAAGCGGATATCATGAATGATCTGACCGATTGTTAAAAGGGTGATGACTCTAACTGCACACCAACAGAATAACATCACAAACATAGGGACACGTGGTTTTCCAGCACCGCGCATCACCGCTGATGTTACATGGGAATATCCCATTAAGAAATAGAATGGTGCAGAAATAGAAGCATAAAGGACACCATATCGAATAACTTCTGGGTTTGTGTCAAATGCGGATATTAATTGAGAAGAAAATAAGAAAAATAATATACCAATGATTTCTACCATAATCGTACAAAGAATCGTTCCAAAGCGAACACCTTCACGCATTCTATCTTTTTTCCCTGCTCCTAAATTTTGAGAAACGAATGTTGATATAGCGATGGAAAAGGATGTGACAGGTAGAAATGAGAAACCTTCAATTTTATTGTGTATGCCAACTCCAGCCATTGCCAAAGATCCAAATGAATTGAAATAGGATTGCACTAAAATATTTCCTAAATCAATAACACTTGCCTGTAAAGCAGTAGGTAAGCCATAGAAAACAATACTGCTCAAATCATCATGATTGAAACTTATTTTTTTAATGTCTAAATGAATTGCTTCGGATGTGCGCATAAGTTTATTTAAAACAAGTATGGCACTGATTACTTCTGAAATAATTGTCGCAAGGGCAGCACCTTCAACACCCATATGGAAATTCGCAATAAATATAATATCAAGCACAATATTCACACAGCTAGAAAGAATTAGATAATACAAAGGATGTTTGCTATCGCCACTTGCCTGTAGAATTCCCACACCGGTGTTATACATAATGAGTGCACCGCATCCAATAAAATAAATACGTAAATATATAATTGCTTCTTTGATTACATCACTAGGTGTATTCATCCACTGTAAAAGTATAGGAGTAAATATTACTCCAAATATTGTCATGACAACGCTAAAGACAAGGCCCATCGCAATAGCAGTATGTACACTGCGAGATGTTAGTTCTACATTTTGTGCACCAATGCGTCTTGCAATAACGATTCCAGCACCCATAGAAAAACCCATAAAAAAACCAATTAATAAATAGATAATTGGCCCACTGGATGTAACAGCAGCTAGCGATTGTGATCCCAAATAATTACCAACAATCAAAGAGTCGGCAGTGTTATAAAACTGTTGGAATAGATTTCCAATAAAAACAGGTATTGCAAAGGTAATAATCTTTCGCTTAAAGTTGCCTTCTGTCATTAAGTTTTTGGTATTAATTGTTTCAGACATATGCATTAATATAGCACTGATAGTTGTATTTGTAGAGAATTATTATTTCATTTCTCGATGGCAAGGTAGAACTGGTGATGGGGGGGTAGATTTTATATCCTATATATATTAAAGTGTAATTGAAAGAAAGAGGGTTTCACTTATGAGCAATTCAGATGACAAAAAATGGGTTAGAAAACAAAAAGAACTACAATCTCAGTATTCAAGCTTTCATTGGGGGCTCACATTACTTGCAGTAGTAATATTAGTGTTACTTGCTGTATTCTTCTTTAGAAGATAATTGAAAAATCAAATCGTTTAGAGACAACCAGACTAAAGTCTGGTTTTTTTGTGGTAATAAAAAAACGAACCATTTACCTAAAGGAATAAGTTTGGTTCGAGTTATTGAAATATGGTGCGCCAGACAGGACTTGAACCTGCACGGATCACTCCATACGCCCCTCAAGCGTACGTGTCTGCCATTCCACCACTGGC
>CACXEN010000134.1 GCA_902766675.1 uncultured Erysipelotrichaceae bacterium | reverse complement strand
GTATTATATCCTTTGTTTGGTTGTATGTCTATGAGCTAAGGCCAGGAGTTGGCTGGAAAGATGACGTGTTTATAATACGCTTACCTTGATAATTCGGAAATCAGGATTTTAAGTACTTACAGACCGATCGACATTGATGATTTAGTTAAGAACAAATTGTTAGCAACGGCGCAAAATGACTCGATATTTAATGCTAGGGTACTTCATGTAAATAAGAATAAACTAAACCAATGGACGCTGAGCTTGATTTATGAGAAATATGGTCTTGATGGAATAACTGTGCTCAGCAAGATTTTAGGATATAAAGAAAATTGGAACAATATGTATACTGTTTTTTCGTATATGTTGCTAATTGAAAATTGGAGAAGAAAATGATATAATAATTAGGTCCTGCTCCGGAATCCAGAAATGGTGTATGCTAGATGTATAAATGAGGACATATAACGTTAGCAAGTATTCGAGGAGGGATGTCTATGATTAGTAATATCTTAACTGTTTTATCTTTTTTTGTATTATTGTTGAGCTCTATAATTGATTGTAACTTCCTATCCCGATTACTCGGGGTTTCGAGCATCTAAATAAAATCATAAAATAACCCTTCCAACCATCATGCGGTGGTCAGGAGGGTTTTGCGTATCTCTGGGATTTATGCATCCACATCAATGCTAATTCGTAAGTGTAATAAAATTAGCCTTAATTAAAACATCCAGGGAAAGCTAATGTCTCACATGGAGATTTTTATGATTGCATTATTAAAACATTTTTTGGCAATGTCATTCAGTTAGGCATTTTTTGAGCCAGTTCACTCAATTCCATTTGAGTAGCCTGGCTCTTTTTATTTTAAAAATAATAACTACTCATTTCCTTAAATTTCTTGACACCAAGAGCCTCATTGTTTATTCCTAAGTTAGCCATTAAATATCTGATTATTCTCGCGTAAAAGCTCCTGGTGTATTTTCGTGAGCACCACTTCAGTTGCATAGAGAGCACCACCTAGCGAAGCTAAAAGTAGCGAGCTTCAGGAATGAAGCTCGCCTATGACTAATAGTATTTAGGAATGTTTCGTTGAAGTCTCTCTAAAGTTGGCATTTCCAAGGTTGATCTTGATAAGGTTATGTACAATTCTATCAAGAACTGCTTCTGAAAAAACGCTATTCCCAAGAATACCATACCATTCATCACTATTATACTGACTGCAGTAAATTGTTGATGTCTTGTCATAACGCTTTTCTGTTAATTCAAGAAGAAAGAATAAATCGTCCTTATCCAGATCATACATCATATATTCATCAATCACCATCAGATCATATTTAACATATTTCTTTGCAATAGCCATCATGGTTTTGCCTGTTTTCTTATCCTCATGGTACTTTTCAAGCAGTTCAGGGAAACGGATGTATAAGACTCTTTTACCCTGCTTAATGGCAGCGTTGGCAAGTGCACATCCCAGCCATGTTTTGCCAGAACCACAGCAGCCTTCAATACTAATATCAATATGAGAAAACAGATAGTTGCATGTGCTGAAGTTCGCGATTAATTCTTTAGTGATCGCACGACCCTCATAATAGATATCTCGCACATCTGCGCTAGGAAATCTTAATTTTGCTCTTCTTCTAAGAGTTTCAATTTTTTTCTGATATTTGGCTTCATAAACATAATCCACAAGATTATCAAATCTCTGTTCAAAGGGGATTGCATCAAATGTACCAGCACGCTGCTGACTTTCAATACCATCTGCAAATTCTTCCATTCCCATCACCTGAAGTTTAGTTTTTGTCTCTTCGTTAATCATAATTAGTCTTTTCCTCCGTTTTTATTACTGTTTTGACCGATGTTTTTAAAATAGTCGCTGCCTCTTAAGTGTCCCTTGTTTTCATCAAGTGATGCATCATGGGATTCCACGCCATCAATACTTTTATTTTTTAATTGTTTTTCTGCCAGATCTTGCTTAGAAGCCAAAATACCCCTAATATGTTTATGACGGGGAGTAATGAAACTGCGAAGTGCAATTCC
>CACXEN010000133.1 GCA_902766675.1 uncultured Erysipelotrichaceae bacterium | reverse complement strand
GTACGCAATGATTTCGCACAAGCATTAATTTTTTCTACAAGTACTTTATATGTTGTAGATCTGCCCATAAAATCAAATGCGACATTGTTTGGATACTTATCCGCTATTTTTTCTACTGCCTCATACATACTTCCTTCGAAGTAATTCAAATGCATAGGCACATCACCCATCGCATTTTCCCATGGTGTTTTTACTTGATTCTCTCCCATAGTTCCTCTCCCAACTTCTCATTCAAAGGTTTATCTAATAATTCTGGTTGCTCTAACAATAGTTTGAACAAACGAATTGTACGCGCATAATAAAATCCATCAGCTAGGCGCTCATCAATAATAAATCCTACATCGATACCTTTTTTTACTTCTACAGTTCCATCCTCATTGATAAACTGTTTCATTCCTATTTTACCAATATTGATAAATACACCAGTTGTGCCCCAATTTGTTAGGTGATGATAGCCTGCTGGTAAACCAATTGAGCCTAGGTTTGCTAATACAACAGATGAATAGTAAGGGTCTGTTTCAATCAAAGATTGTGGAACCCATCCATGCTTATCCATCCAGCATAAGAATTTCACTACATTTTTTGAAATGAAGCGAGGTATTTTTTGAATTGTGTCCATTGCATCAGTAGAAGCATCATTTACATTTTCTTCACGCATTGATTTCAATTGTCGATATATTTCATCATGTATTTCTTTTATTGTGTATTCTGGTTTTGTATGTAAGAAACAAAGAACCTCTGCACCTTCATCATCAAATTCTTTTTTCACAGTAAATGCGGCTGTTACTTTATTTCTCATATATAAATTGCTGTTAGCAATAAAGCGATTCATTTTTGAACGAAGTGTAATCGTCTTTAATGCTGCTGTTACAACTGCATGAAACATATGATATTTATAAGGAAGATCTTTTTTATTCTTTTCTTCTAAGTACTTTAAAAGATTTGTTAAATCAATCGTTTCTTTGAAAAATGCTTCATTGTCACACCGGTTCGGATAAATGATTGGCATTATAAAATGCATTGAATCTATATCTTTTAATAGTTTTCCGTCTTTTCTATCTCCAAATTTTCTCATACTAATACCTTTTTTTGATTTTTAAAAATCATTCACTTATTTATTATATATTATTTGAAACGTTATGACAGTTATCATCATTCGATTCTATGTAATCCAATTCACTGTTATATACGCATATCTTTGGCATCTCATTCCCCCGAGAAAACACACTATATGTGCAACTATCATCAAATGAATGGTATAATTGTTCTACGTTTGTGAGGGATAGAATGGACGCAAAAGCAGTAGTCGTTTACATGTTTGTAAATATGTTCTGTATGGCAACATCCTTTATTCTCTTAGAAAAATTCACAAGGAATATTGGTAGTGCTACAGAAATTAGCTATTTTAGGAAAATGGTTTATTGTTTCCTAGGATTTTTGCTTTGTGAAATTATATGGGTTTTAGGATATGGCAACGTCATTGCACTTCCACCAATTGTATATGGACTAATAAAAGTTGTTGGTACATTTTGTATTCCATTAATGGTTTATTTCTGGTCTTGGTTTGCGATGACAAAATTCAATTCACCTCTTATCAAATCAGAAAAGGCACCACTTCTAACTGCTATCCCTATCATTCTACTTTTCATCATTTATGTTTTATCCTTGAAATTCGGCATCGTATTTAAGGTTAATCCAGATATGACTATTTCTGATGGACCTGGTAAAAATTTATCTGGTCTTGTGGATAATATTTATAGTGTCGCAATTATTCTTCAGGCACTTCACTATATATCGAAAAGTAAAACTCGCTTAGAAAGACCAACCTATGTCCTACAAATTGTGTTTATCTTAATATGCACATTTGGTGGATTCATTGATGGCATTGTCCAACAAACACCAGTAATGGCTTTGGCTATTTGTCTTTCATTCATCTTCATGTTTATCAACTTACAAGAGCCTCATATATATAATGATGCCTTGACCGGTTTATTTAACAGAAGAAGAGCGGATGTGCATTTACATGAACAGCTTGAAAAAGTTTCTCCAAATAATCCATGCTATGTATTCTTATTAGACATCAATGACTTCAAAAAGATTAACGATTCACTTGGTCATCTAGAAGGTGATCGCGCTATAAAAGTAGTTGCTAGTTCTGTTCAAATGACAGCCAATCGTCACCGTGGCTTCTGTGCTAGATGGGGTGGTGATGAATTCGTTGTCATCGCAAATAGTAATGTGGCAAAATTCGATGTGCTAATGATGAATGAGCTCAAACAAAATGTTCGCACCGCTTCCATCAATGAAAATCTTGGATATGTCATAGATATTGCGGTTGGCTATAGTAAAATCACTTCCCGTGATGCAGATGTATATGCTGCTATTAAGCAAGCTGATCAAATGTTATATTCTGATAAGAAATAATCTCGCTATACAGCGAGATTTTCTATTATCGTATTATGCTATACTAATATCATGTTAAATATACTAAGAGCGATTCTAATTATTGTACTCATATATGCTGTTATAGCTGCAGTTTTATATTTGATTTACCAAATCGTTTGTAAAATATATGACTGGGTATATGCGAAAAGACGCGTTGGAAAAGCAGATGATAGAGAATATAATGATCCACGTACAATTCAAGACTTATGGATGTTAATTGATAAATATCATATTCCTCTTGAGAAAATACGTTTCTTTATTGAAGAAGATTATAAGAAAGCACGTGCTTTTGGAATATATAAAGATCCTGACACAAATGAATGGGTCGTATATAAAAATAAAAGTAATGGTGAAAGAGCCATTCGATATCGTGGACCTGATGAAAACTTTGCGGTAAATGAAATATGGTCGAAGTTGGTCACAGAAGCACAAAATAGAGGCTTGGGATATTTGGTCGGTGAAAATGATTATGTGCCTAGTCCAAATAAAACACATGGCTTATTAAAAATCCAAAATGGAAATCGAAGATATGTTCAAAAAAGATCGGGTGTCGCCACAATCGTAACCGCAATATGTGGAATATCTCTATTTTTAGCAATAGGCTTTTTCGAAGCTAGAAAGACAGGATATTACCAACATAATGATGAATTATATTACTACCAAGGTGGTAGTTGGTATTATTATGATTACACTGATTCCTATGATAGTTCTGATTATGGGTGGGTTGATTATTCTGGCAGTACAGATAATTTCGAAAAAGTCCAAAGTTCTGATATTAATACACCTTATGAATTTTATAGCTTTGAAAGTACAGACGCATATGAAAGCTATCATGAAAGCAGAAGTGATACAGATTCTGATTGGGATAGTTGGGATTCTTACGATACCGACTGGGATAGTGATTGGTAAAAACAGTTGTGATAATAACACAACTGGTTTTTAATTATTCTCAATTATTATTTTATATCTAATACAACAGGTACAGATTTATAACCAATGCCCATTCTATCAATGCCCATATCAATTAGTTTTAAGAAATGTTCTCTTGTGCGTATGCAGCCTGCACCTTTTACTTTCTTTTTACCTTGGTTTATTTCATTAATTAATTCAATCACTTCCACAGAAGCTCCTTTTAATTCATATCCAGTTAAGAAGCCAGTACTTGTCTTAATCCAATCTGCTTCACTTTCAATAATTAACTCACATGCCTTTTTGATTTCTTCTTTTGAAAGTGCATCTGTTTCCATAATTACTTTTAATTCACATCCACACTCATGGCATGCTTTTGCGCATGCATTTAAGTCTTCTAATACTTCATCATATAGACCTGAGCGTAGTTTTCCATAATTCATAACGATATCGATTTCCTTAATTAGCTTAGATGTTCCTGCTTCTTTAATTTGTTCTACCCTACTTTTTGTTGAACTTAGTCCAAATGGAAAATCAACAACCGGACACAGCAATGTCTTACTACCTTCTACATATGGTTCACAGATTGGAATATATACTGGATTAATGCAGACTGTTGCACAACCTAATTCCACTCCGTCTTTCGTTAAGCGAATAATGTCATCTACAGTAAATTCAGGTTTTAATACAGAATAATCAATATACTCTGCCAACTCTTCTCTACTCATTTCAACTGCTAATTTTTCTGGTTTCATATCATTCCCCTATATCCCTAAGTTCATTATAAATAAAAAAAGGAAGATTTCTCTTCCTTTTTACGCCTCAAACAGGGCTCGAACCTGTGACCTAGCGGTTAACAGCCGCTCGCTCTGCCGACTGAGCTATTGAGGCAGCGAAACTATAATAGCACTATCGCAAGCTGTTTGCAAGTAAATACATATTATTTTCACAGTAAAAATCAGTTTAAATTCACTTTTGATTATTATTATTTTGATATAATTATCTAAACTATTTACGGAGGTGAAAAGAATGGCAGATAATAGACCACATTCAAGAAAAAGACACTCTTCTGGCAAAGAGACAACTGTAAATAAACGTGGTGACGGTTTAGATGAAGTTGTAAAGGATAAGGTTGAAGAGGAAGAAAGAAAAAGAGAAGAAAGAAGATCTTCTTTCGGTAGTAGTAATATTCCTCAAGACAATACCCCTACAGATAGAGGCATACTTGGAGACATGCTTGGTAGTGCACTAAATTCAGCACTTAACCAAAGCAATGAGCAAAATAATAATAACTATGGACAAAACCCTAACTATGGGCAAAATCCTTATTCTTCTCCACAACAAAACCCATTTGGAAATCAAGGTGGTAATAAGCCCCCTTTTCAAGGAAACGTAGGAGGAGGAAATAACTACAACAATCGTAGAAATAGTTCAGGAGGCCTTTTAAGATTAATTCTTTTAATGCTTGCGTTATTCTTACTTTTCTCTATTTT
>CACXEN010000132.1 GCA_902766675.1 uncultured Erysipelotrichaceae bacterium | reverse complement strand
TATCTAAGAAAAACAATCTGGGTAACATATGTTGATGAAGATGGAACAACAATCTATCTAGAAAAGACAACTGAACCTAAGGCTGCGAATGGTGAAGATCAACAAGAACCAGATGAACCTAAAAAGCCTACTAAGAAGGGATATACATTCGAACGCTGGGATAGATTCGTTGATGATGAAGGTAATATCACTTATACAGCAAGATGGAAACCAAAAACAATTTGGGTAACATACATTGATGGAAATGGTAATAAAATCTATCTAGAAAAGACAAGTGTGCCAGAGGCTAAAGAAGGTGAAGAACAACAAGAACCAGATGCACCAAAGGATCCTACTAAGGATGGATATACATTCGATGGTTGGGATAGAGAAGTAGATAAAGATGGAAACATCACATATATTGCTAGATGGAAACCAAAAACAATCTGGGTAACATATATCGACCATGATGGAAGAGTAATCCAGAAAAAGATTAACTTCAAAAAAGGCGATCCAGAACCTAAAGGTCCTGCAAATCCTGTAAGAGATGGTTATACATTTGCTGGATGGGATAGAGTCGTTGATGAAGAAGGAAATATCACCTATATTGCTAAGTGGGTTCCTGCTCCAAAGGCTTCTCCAGACACAAGTGATAGTTCTAACATTGGTGGATATGTCGCAATGTTTACATTATCGACATTAATTGCTATGATTGGTGCTATTCTAAAGAAAAGATATAACTAATCTATATTGATAGATGAAGATATCAACAAACAGAATGATAGGGGATGACAAATGTCATTCCCTTTTAATAATGGGGTTTAAAAAATGAAATTTTTGAGAGCTAAAATTTATACATTTTGTCTTTCGTGATAAAATAAATACATGAATATTTCAAGTTATTCTCCGGAAATACAAAAACTAATCAATGATGTTTCTATTTCTGTGTATAATCCGAATAGTCATGTTTTCTCATCTTTGAAAAAAATAGAACCATTTGCGAAAAAAAAAGATGATAAAGCATTGTTGGGGTTTGTTTATTATACTTATGCATTAGCATATCTAATGAGAGAAAAACACGATGAATTTATACATTATCTTAAGTTAGCTATTAAATATCTTTTAAGAACTGCAGAAAAAGATTATTTAGCGCGTGCATATAATTTATTTGCGGTAGAAGCCAAAACAAATGGCTGTTATGAAATTGCATATGATTATTACAATATAGCTTCTTCGTTTGTAAGAGAAGATAAGAACTCACTTCCTAGAGCTATGATGGATGCCAATTTGGGAGATTTATCTAGCCAAATGGGAGATTATAAAAAAGCTTGTGCATATATGAAAAAAAGTATACCGACGATTAAACGTCACGCAAAGGAAACTACTTTTTTCAAGAATGCGTTGATTATTCAAAGTAATTATGGATTATGCCAATTATCGTTAGGGAATAACTCAGAAACAAAAAAAGTAATCGATGAATTAAATAAATATCCTGATAGCAAATTAAAAGATGTAGGCGATGAAGTTGTACTAATTATTTTATTGTTGCGTTTTCGTTACGCAATAAGTGTGAATGATGAAAGTGATATAAAGAAATATGGAAAAGATTTTTATAAAATTTTGAAGGTATCAACAATTGTAAGTGAATTAATAACAGAATTAAAAATTCTATTCTATGAATTGCTAAGAATAAAAGAATATAAATTAGCCGGTAAACTGCTTGAGGTTATGAAGGTTAAATTTGAGAAGAATACTTATGCGCTTATGACACTTGCGCAGATTAAGAAAGAATATTATGAAGCGCTAAATAAGCCTAGAAAAGTATTAGAGAGTTATATTGAAAGAGATGAACTAACTCGTCAGCAACAACAGATGCAAAATCGAACTGCTTTTGAATCTATTGAATTGATGCAATTACTAAAAGATTTGAAAGTTGAAGGACAGATTACACAAGATGAAAATGAAATTCTTCAAAAGAATGCTGAAACAGATGCACTTACTAATCTACCAAATAGATATGCATTAAATAGACATTTAGATGAAGCATATTCAAAAGCTTTAGAAGAAAATGGAAAAATTGGCTTAGGAATCGCTGATGTGGATAATTTTAAAAACTATAATGATACATATGGTCATTTGAAAGGCGATGAATGTTTAATTGCGGTTGCGAAGGTGATGGCAGAGGTTGCGGAAGAAAATAATATTTTCGTAGCTCGTTATGGTGGTGATGAATTTGTCTTATTGTATGGAGACAAAAGCGATGAGGAGATTTTGCGAATTGAAAAGGATTTGTATGAAAGATCTCCAATTAGCATTACACACGGATATACATCTGCAATTGTAGATGAGAATAAGAAGATATGGGATTATTTGGCTGATGCGGATCGAATTTTATATCGAAAGAAAAAAAGAAGGTAATCAATGGACTTTTCAAGATACAGCAAGAACTTGCAAGTTCTAGAACAAAAACATAGAGAATATATTAGAGAATCAGATAAAAGAGCTGTTGGCGTTTTGAAAAAGATGTTAACACAAGCTCAGGAGACAAATGACCTAGAATTGATAGGTTATGTTTATCATTCTCTAGCTTTTGTTGAGCAATTTATTGTCGGCAAATATCCACTGTTTTTGAAATACCTACGATTATCAACGAAATATTTATTGAAGTGTGAATCAGAGGGAGAATTATCTCATGTTTACTATTTGATTGCGATTGACGCAATGAACAAAGGATTATTTGATATTGCGCATTATTATTTTTTGGAAGCTAGAAGTTGTGCGGAATCAGTGAACGATGATACATCTGTAGCAATACTAGATCAAAGTATTGCCCATATTTTAATGCGCCTTGGTTATTATGCAGAATCACGCAAATTTAATATTAGAAGTATAAAGACAATCAAAAAAGATAAAAATCATCCTCATTATTATAGTAATTTATTAGGATGCTATATGAATGAGGCGATTGCATGTGTTGAAATACATAGAATTGATGACGCAGAAAAAACCATGAAGAAAGTGCAAGGGTTTATAGAAAAGAATCCGTCTATCAATAAGGGTAGAACAAAACTATTCTATGAAGTGGTGTATCTACAAGTCTTAGTTCTTTCTCGTAAGTTTCACAAAGCACAAGAAGTATTTGAGACATTAGTTGAAACGATCGATTCGAATCAGCAGATGTATCTCTTTATGGATGAGGTAGAGAAACTTTGTAAATTATTGTTAGCTAAACAGAAAGAAGATTGGGTAAAAAGAATCATCGAAGCTTTTGAAAAGAATCCAATGCCAAAAGATGCGGTTGAAGCTACTCGAATGAAAATAGAAATAGAGATTGATTATTATCGCACTGTTGGTGATAAGGAAAAGCTCTTGGAAACGTTTAAAAAACAAGATGATTGTAATATTTTGTATTATGAGCTTCAAAAGAAGATTAACCAATATGTTACTGCGCTAGTTAAACTAACACAGGACTTAAGAAAAGAAAGACAACTTGCGGAAGAGGAAAGAGAACAGTTTGCCTTGATGGCGGAAGTGGATGAACTAACAGGTATTCCAAATCGTCATGCGATTACTGTTTATTTAGATGAAGCTTTCGAATCGCTGTATAAAACTAAAAATTATCTAGGTGTTGTGTATTTGGATCTAGATGATATGAAAACAATCAATGACACAGAAGGGCATTTAGCTGGCGACAAACATCTAAAAACAATTGGAACTGTATTAGCTAGACATGCAAAGGCCAAAGGCTTTTTTGCGGGTCGTTTTGGTGGAGATGAATTTGTGTTGATTTTTAAAGGCGTAAGAGCAAAACAAATTCAAACTATCATTGATGATATCAAAAAAGATACAGATGTTAGGTTCTCTGCTGGTATTTATGTAAATACACCACGTGATAAACAAAAGAGCTGGGAATATTTATCTGGTGCTGATGAAAAGTTATATATCGCAAAAGCTGATAAGAATAAGAAAAAATATAAAGTGGATGATATTTTACTAGCGAAAAATAATAGTATCAGAATGGTAAATGACTATATTAATATTACCAATGAGATTAGAACACTATCTTCACCATTTGTAGGGGATATCAAAAATGGTGAAGAGTATAAAAAGGTTTTAATGTCTAACTTCACATATATAGCGGAATTAAGAAAAGAAAAGATAGAAATGATGAAACGCTATATTCTACCTTTGGTTTATAATGATAATCCATTAAGAAAAGAAGAGACTACATTATTAACAGATTTTTCAAGCGCGCTATTAGATGCATATTCTATGGAGAATATTGAGCTACCTGTACGATATCACATATGTAAAAAAACATTGGATGATGCAAAACAGGGCGGTTCTTTAAAAGAGATAATTACTGCAGAAGATGCAATGATTGAAACGACATTTGGAATGATGTATATAGCACAACGAACTGCACCAAGTTCTTCTTTGTGTTATGAATATCGTGATGATGGGTTGAAACATTGTGAAGATCTATTCAAATATTTACCAAAAGATAAGTTTAAGAAACTGCCAGATGAAGATTGCAAGCACATCGTGCTAATCAATGCAAGATATGTGAGTGCTTTATTTGATAGAAGTGATTATTGTGATGATGAAATCAATAAAAAAGATTTCGATATGATGAAATATGCTTTATCGTTAAAAGATGATCCATTCTATCGAGAACAAGTACCGTCATATAATTGGCGTTATCATGAATTTAGAACTCTTCAATATATCGCTGACTTAACGCACTCTAATAACCAAAGAGGTTTCAAGAAGAAAGAGTTAAGAGAAATCCAAAAGTATACGAAGAAGTTAAAAAAGTTAGTGGATTCAGATAAAGAATATTTCAACCAATACATTAAAGACGCCATGGTTGAATTGATTGAAGCACGTAACGATTATTTGTGTGGTGACTTGTCGTTTAAAAAATACACAAAAATCTTAATTCATATTATTGAAAAGGGAAGTCTAAATAGCTATAGTCTGCATGATATTTCAGTATTCTTATGGACATTTACAGAGTATTTAAAAACTGTAGATAAAAATGATGCTAAGAAAGAAAAACAATTCATGAATGCGACATATCGCAACTTAGTTAATTATGTTCAGAGAATGCCAAAGACTGGTAGTTCATCGTTTATGTTTACATTCTTAGCGGATATTCTAAAAGAATATATTGATGTAGAAGGGGATATTAGTCTTGAGACAGTAACACTGAAACTGATTGGGGCGAGCCATCCGCCAACATATGTACATTCTTTGAATGTTGCGGACTTAAGTGAGTGTTTAACGAAGTACTTACTTGAAATTGAACCAGAAAGATTCATTGGATTCTTAGATTGTAAAAATGTGAAAGATGTTTTATCTAAACGGAAAGAAATTTTAAACTTTGCATATCACGCAGCTTTATGTCATGACTTTGGAAAATTGTTAATTATTGAAACTATCGTTACATATGGCCGTGACCTACTAGAAGAAGAGTATGAATTTATTCGAACACATCCAAAAGCTGGAGCTATGTTGTTGGAAAGAAACGAAAAAACGAAACCATACGCAAATATTGCGAAGTATCATCATGTTTGGTACAACGAGAGAAGAGGATATCCAGCAAACGAAAAATTCAGAAAACTACCTGAGAAATGTATTATAGACATTGTTAGTGTTGCGGATTGTCTTGATGCAGCTACTGATTCAATTGGAAGATGTTTCAATAGGGGTATTGATCTAGAAGCGTTTATTGATGAAATAAGAACTGATAGAGGCACACGTTATGCACCATATGTCGTAGATTTATTTGAGAATGATTTGGTTATAAATGATATTAAGGTGATTCTCGATAAAGGTAGAGATAAGAACTATCGTGAAGCGTATGCGATGCTAAGTGCAGAAAAAAACTACGCAAATAAATCAAAAAAATAGGAAGAAATCTCTGGTAGTAATGATAACTGCCAGAGATTTTATATTCAAGAAATAGAGGTGCTTTAAGAATTGTGAGATATAATAGTATACGTGATTGTGAGGTAAAGTGATGCTAAAAAGAATTATATTATCAATGGTAATGGTGCTATGTTTGGTAGCTTGTTCAAATAATGAAGAAAGCAGTAATCAAGGTGGCACTAAACA
The DNA here is from genome assembly GCA_902766675.1 of uncultured Erysipelotrichaceae bacterium. GTDB lineage: Bacteria > Bacillota_I > Bacilli_A > Erysipelotrichales > Erysipelotrichaceae > Bulleidia. The sequence goes on along the minus strand of CACXEN010000132.1, from coordinate 6,438 downwards.
AGTGTTGATGGAAATAGAAAACTATGGAGATGTCACAATAGAATTATATGAAGATATCGCACCTAAAACAGTAGCTAATTTTGTGGGATTAGTAGAAAGTGGTTTTTACGATGGCTTAACATTCCATAGAATTATAGATGGATTTATGGTTCAAGGTGGAGATCCTGAAGGAACTGGATTTGGTGGTTCAGATGAAACAATCGAAGGAGAATTCACAAGCAATGGATTTCAAAATGATTTGAAACATGAAGAAGGTGTTATCTCTATGGCTAGATCACAAGATCCAAATAGTGCATCTTCACAATTCTTTATTATGGTAGCGAGTGCTCCACATCTAGATGGAAGCTATGCGGCTTTTGGGAAGGTTATTTCAGGGATGGATCTCATTTATCAAATCGCAAAAGATGCGCAACCAATTGATGGTAATGGAACTATCCTTCCAGAAGAGCAACCAATTATTAAAAGTATAAAGGTAATACATTAGGAAAATGTCATATCATTATGACATTTTTTAATGGTTGTATAAATTTAAAGAGAATAATCAATAATCGAAAAGTAAAACCATTAAAATTACAGATATAATATTTGTGTGTTAAAAAGGAGCCTCATAATGAAAAAGATATATGCATTATTTCTTTCTGTTATTCTAGTTGTGTCGTGTGCAATGGTACATGTTAGTGCAGAGGAAAATATAGATGAGACAATTCTAGAGGATAATTCAGAAGTTGAAAATACAATGGATGAAAGCGATGATTTAGGAGAAATTGATGAACAAAGTATAGAAAAAATCGCTGAGAGTGAGGATGTTTTTGTTGTTCAAAAGAATACTGAAAATGAATCAACTTCTGAACAAACATCTGAAGAAAATGTGGAAGAGATAAGTATAGAAGAACCTATCGAACCAAGTGTACTTAAAGATAATAAAAAGACAGTTATGAAAGCGGCAATGAAAAATATAGGTACTTCTTCCGTTACTGAAATATATGTGGATCCTAATGGAGATGCTTCTAGTGCAGATGGTTCGAAAGAAAGACCTGTAAATTCTTTAGATAAAGCAATTGAATTAGTTAATGAGAATCCTAATATAAATACAATCTATGTCTTAGACACATTAGAATTAGCTGGTGAAATCTCTTTACCGGAAGGGCTTATATTAAAAAGAGCGGAAGGTTTTACGAAATCCTTGATTAAAGTTGGAAGCGGAGAAGAATTAACACTAACAAATATTACGATTGATGGTAATGGAGAAAATGTTAGTGCAAGAGGTCCGTTGGTAGAAGTGGCTGGAACATTTAATATGAATGTTGGCACAATACTAAAAAATAACAACACAAAATCTATGTATGGTGCTGGTGTCCATGTATCGCGTAATGCGACGTTCAATATGAATGATGGTTCAATCATCAATAACACTAACTATGTTAAGGGTGGCGGTGTTGGCGTATATGGCACAATGAATATGTATGGTGGCTTGATAGATGGTAATCTTGCACAAGATAGTGGAGGTGGCATCATCTTGGCGGATGCAGGCCCTGGCACCATGTATATGTATGGAGGAACTATTTCTCATAATACCGCTAAAGGTAATGGAGTGACTTCTAGTAACATTGGGCAAGGCGGTGGCATCGCTGTTGGTCAAACTGGTGGTAATTGTAAGTTATATGTTTATGATGGGACAATCCATGCTAATAAAGCCTATAGAGCAGGCGGAGGAATATTTGTACAAGCGGGTGCATATGCGCACTTAAAAGCAGCTACTATAAGCGATAATACGGCTTTTGCTGGAAATGTGGATTATAGAGGTTGGTATGCTGGTGGCGGCGTTTATGTAAACGGTGGCTATGAGGAAAAATACGGAATAAAAGATGGTGTATTAGAAATAGATAAAGTTTTTATTTATGACAATGAATCTCGTGAAGATGGTGGCGGTATCGCAAATTGTCCGTCGAGTAAGATGAGTATCTATTTAAGTAATGGCTCCGCAATTAGTGGTAACTATCAAAGATTTATGTTTAGTGCTATCCGTGATGATTTCTTTGCGGCATCTGGAAATGCCGGATTTAATGGTGAGGTTGATCATATAGGAAATCCTACGATTTATTTATCGAGCATAATGCTAGGCGGTGCGCGTAATAATTGGGAGAATAGAAAAACAGGCGATGCATATGATCACCTTGATGAGTATTACACATTACAAGAGGGAGAAAAAATCTACTTAGTAAATAAAGCTGATGAAGTGGCATTGGAAAAAGCCAGAGCGAAAGCTACTGTAATCATTACTGGTAACTGGGCAAAATACGGAAAAGGTGGCGGCATCGGTAGTAATGGTATTGTAAAAATCGGAGGAGAATTCCCTAAATATGGATCTCTAATAGTATCAAAGACAGTTAGAAGCGAAGAAGATGTTACTGATAAAGAATTCCAATTTAAAGTAACACTAGATTATGAAATCACCGGAACTTATGGTGATATGGAATTCGAAAACGGTGTTAGTGAATTCACATTAAAAGATGGTGAATCAAAAGTAGCAGAAGAATTAATACCAGATATTTCTTATACTGTTGAAGAATTAACTAGCGAAGGGTATCGAGTGAAGTATGTAGGTGATGTTAGTGGTACCATTGAGGAAGAAACACAAAGTGTTGTAGAAGTAATCAACACGCAGATTGTAAAAAGAGATATCGAGGGTAAAAAGACTTGGGTTAATGATAATGAAGAAGATAGACCTGAAAGTATTACTGTACGGTTATACGCAAATGGTGAAGAGGTAGATAGCATTCAAGTCACTGCTGAAAACGAGTGGAAATATAAGTTTACTGATTTAGATAAATATGATGATGACTTTAATGAAATAGAATATACAGTCAATGAAGATGAAGTTGAAAAATACAAAACTGAAATTAGTGGATTTGAAATTACGAATACAAGAAAAGAAGAAAAGATAAAAGTATCGAAACAAGATGTAGGTGGTTCAGAATTACAGGGAGCTTTATTAGCGATCTATGATGCAAATAATAATAGAGTAGATGAATGGGTTTCAAATGGAAGTGCGCATGAAATAGAGGTATTACCAGGAACTTATAAACTACATGAAATTGAAGCTCCTAAAGGATATGAAAAAGTTGAAGATATTGTATTTGTGGTAGATAAAGATGGAAATGTGTCGCTTATTACTGAAAACAATAGAATTGCACATGCGGAAGGAAACGTATTAATTGTTGTGGATTTCTATACTCCAGAAACACCAGATAAGCCTGAAAGGCCTCCAGTTCCAAAAACTCCTGAAAAACCAGATGTACCAACGGGTGATACAAATCGTACACGATTATGGTTTGGACTGATGATTGTCTCGCTTGGGGTTTTGTATATCACTAATAGAAAACTAAAAGAGAATAAATAACACTGTTTAACAAGTTAGCATATGTGGTGTCACATATGCTTTATTTGATTATAATTAGTTCAATTATTTTAAAGATGAAGTAGAAGATATGAATTACCATTATGGATATACCAACTAAAGCAAGTGTGTATTTATGCCCGCCACCAGATATATTACTAATAGTAGCCAATAAAGAACTTCCTTCATCGTGTTTTAAAAACATAAAATTACGATTGCATGTGATATCAATGATATACACAAATAATGCAATACAGAATATAGAGATGATAGATACCCAAACACCGACATAATTAAAGATAATTTCACCTGTAATAAAACGAGATAATGCATAAGCCACAATTAATGCATGGAATATAAATTGGTGAATCGTAAAGAAATTAAGAGCAGGTAATGAAATGGTAGTCGGATATATAAGTGCGATTATAGCGGCAGGTAAAAAAGCAACCAATAAGAATTCTGGGATGTATGCATTGGGACTTAGGAAAGCATCGATAATAATGCTATAGGAGCCGAAGCTACAGATTTCCAATGGAATGTATTCTGATACTTTACCATGTGTAAAATGTATAACAGCTAATTTCATTAATTCCAAACAAACTAATGAAATCGCGATGATACATCTGATAATAGATCTATTCTCTATATTTATATATCGATATAGCAAACAAATACCCACAATAAAAATACACATAATAGTAAGCATCAATATATGTGTTTTAGAAAACTGACCATAACCGTATCCATCAGGCATTTTTTCTCTTTGTGTAAAGAAATTAAACTTAGTAGTCATAGAATTAGTATATAATATTAACTATTTTGTTTGATGAATTTTAAGAAAAAATTATTTATTTAAACAAATATTTCTGCGACAGAATTGTACATTTGTATAGCAACTTTTTGCGTGTATAATATCTGTAGGGATAGATATGGATTTGTCGCTATATAACAAGGCAACTCAACAGTTGATTCTAGAAGGCGAGCGTTTCGTTATTGAAAGGAAAGCTGGCGCATTAAGAAAACTAGAATCAATCATAAATATTGGGGAAGAAATGAACGATGATCATCTGCAAGGTTTTGCATATTATTTTACTGCGACCTGGCACTATGATCATGGAAATTTCAAATTGTTCTATAAGAATTTGAGATCTTCTTGATGAAGTGGCAAAGGCGCTTCCGAATTATAAAGAATATGTGGAAGATTATATACATAAATCATATACAATTGGGGGATTTATTATTTTCCCTAAACACCATAATAGTATTAATCAATGTAGAGGTATTCATCCATTAATAGGTGATCGTTGGGACTTAACTTTAGAATGCATCCGTAGGTATTATGCTAAGGAACAAAGCCCGTTACAGAGAGTTTTAGAAAAAGATAAAGATTTCTTTGACTTATTTATTGATTTTAAAGGATATGTAGATTTCTTTTTACTACAGGACTGTGTATCAAATGATTATTCTTCTGTGGATATTTGGTTGGGAAATGGAGCCTTCACAGAATCTCCATATCCAAAATCTGTAAGAGAATACTTATCTTGGATTGAAAAAGAAATGGCTTTTTTAAAGAAAAGAAATAAAAGAATTGAAGAGTATTGTGAATCTGTTTACTGATATAGAGTAAAAAAAAACATTTTGCAGGCAAAAAGATGAAATTGCTTGATGATAGGTGGTGTTATAATCATATATAGTAGAGGTGATTTTGATGGCAGATAATAACGGAATTAAAGAAAAAATCATGCAATTTGCTGATGGCGCAAAAGTTAAAATAAATGATAGTGCGGAAAAAATCAAGCTTCAAGCAAACGGACTAATTGAAGAAGCAGGAAGTAAAGCGAGCATCCTAAAAAACAAAGCGCAAAATTATCAACGTGATTTGATAAATAATATAGAGAGGAAAACATATCATCCTGTCACTTTAGAACAATATAATTCTGTGTCTTTTAATATGCCAAAACTAATTCAAATATTAGATGAAGATGAACACGCTGATAAAGAATCATGTAAAGATGCAATAGGATATAATCCAAAAATTGAAAAGGTAAATACTTTTCAATTAATAAAGAAAAATATAAAAGATACCGGGCTCACTTTTATACCAAATAAAGAAGGAATTATTTATTATCAAAACCCATATGAATTAGGGGTGTTTATAAATATTGATGATTATTTTGACTATATAAAGAAAAAAAGAGTTAATGAATTAGAATTAATTGCAAATAAACTAGGAGCTAAAGCAATTACTATTAAAGTTAAAGAGCAAAAAAAGAGTTTTGTTAATGTTGATGTAAAATCAAAGAAGAAATCGCAAGCCAAAATAAATGGAATAAAAGTGGGATCTGGAAATAGTGCTGAAGTTGAAGTATCGGCTGATAACTTTACAACTATTGAAATTGCGTCTAATCATAAATTTGAAGGGGGTAATCCAGAAATACCACAATTGGTTTACTACAAAAATGACCCAGATATAGAATCGCTAATTGAAATGAGGTTAGGGAATAATCCATCTAAAGAGAAAACTTATATGCTGAAGTTTAGTCGGAGTTCAGATATTAATGTTACTGCGGCGATTGGCATTGATGCGGTTTTAGAAAAATTGAACTTGGCTGCATCCGCATCTGTCAGAAGTGAAGTAGAAAAAGAAAAAAGATTATATTTTGAATATCATATAGAGTTTTAATGATGGTCTCCATATGGTCTCCACATTATGAAATAATCCATATAATAAGAATAATAGATATAAATAAAGAATAAAAATTGATTGAAAATATAATAAAAACGAAACATGATATAAGAAAAGCACATGCAATTATTGAATTAGTATAACTACATTAACTCCTAGAAATAGGAGGTTTTGTTCGATTCTTATATTATATGCAAATATCAAGTTGAATTTGATAATTACATAATATATAATTATGTCGAGGATGTAAACATGATAAAAAGAACCGTATACAAACAAGTATTAGATACTATTAAAAATAGGCCAGTCACTTTAATAACTGGTGCAAGACAAGTCGGAAAAACAACCATCTGTA
>CACXEN010000131.1 GCA_902766675.1 uncultured Erysipelotrichaceae bacterium | reverse complement strand
ACTCTTTGCATACGACCTTCTACTTGATCCAATTTATTCAAATATGGAATCATTTGTTCAATAGATATTCCTTTTTCATGTAATGCCGCAATAGATCCAACTAAATTATAAATATTAAATTTACTTACAAGATTTGTTTCTATGTCATATTCTTTACTGCCAATTCGTAAAGTGATTTGTGTTTTATCTTTTAATAATCGATAATTCACAACTTTATAATCAGCATCGTTTTCCAAACCATATGTAACTACTTTACCTTTATAATCTGCGACCATTTTCATTCCATATTCATCATCCGCATTAATGACTGCTACAGAATCTTCTTTCATGTCATCAAATAATTTTTTCTTTGCCAAAAAATAATTATGCATTGTGCCATGATAATCTAAATGATCATGCGTTAAATTTGTGAAAATAGCCACATCAAAATCAATACTATCGATTCTTCTTTGTTCAATACCAATGGAAGATGCTTCAATTGCACAAGCATCCATTCCTGCATCTACCATATCTTTTAAGATTCCATGTAAATCATCAATATCTGGTGTTGTTAATAATGGTGGTAATTTTACATTTCCATATGTAATGCCAATTGTTCCAACATATCCGCAAGGATTATATTCATTTAAAATATCTTTGATAATACTTGCAGTAGATGATTTACCATTTGTGCCAGTCACACCAAACATCAATAATTGTCTACTTGGATGTTTATAAAAAGTATCTGCTACTTTATTGTATGTACCTAATACATCTTTTACTTTAATGTATGTAATACCTTCTTTTTTATTCTCAATTTCTTCACTATGTACAATTACAATTGCGCCATTTTCAATTGCTTGATCAATAAACTCATGTCCATCGAACATCATTCCTTGTACACAGAAAAAGATTGCGTTTTTACGTTTCTTTCTACTATCCGCAAAAAGCCCTTCTATTTCTATATCAGGTACATCTTTAAACAATTCAGATAACTTCATATTACAACCTCTTCGCTACCAACTGATGATTATCATATCCAACAATCTCAGCTATAAAATACTCTTTATTCTCTATTACACCTTCTGTTTTTATTAACATATAGTTTGATGAATATCCATAAGTGAATTCGCCATCATTTCTTTCTGCTATTACTTCTACTTTTTTACCTATCCATTCCTTTTGATAGGAATCTAACAATTCTTTGGACAAGTTTGTACAAGCTCTTACGCGAGCTTTCTTTGTTTGTGCATCAACTTGTTGATCCATTTCTGCAGCCTTTGTTCCATTTCGAGAAGAGAATGGAAATACATGTAGAAATGAGAACTCACACTTCTTCACAAAATCATAGGAAGCTTGAAATAGCTCATCACTTTCCATAGGAAATCCAACGATTAAATCACATGATATTGATATATCTGGAATGCGATTTCTAATCTTTTGAATTATATCATAGTACGCATTTGTAGAATATGGTCGCTGCATGCGTTTTAATGTTTCATCAGCCCCTGCTTGTAAAGGTATATGCAAATGTTTTGCGATTCGATCTTCTTTCGCAATTAATTCTATTAATGCATCATTGATTTCTGTAATTTCAATAGATGAAATACGAATTCTTTGAATTGTTGTTTCATTTAAAATCCTAACGATAACATCATATAAAGAATATCCTTTATCATATCCATATCTTCCTGTATGGATTCCAGTTAATACAATCTCTGGATAATTTTGGGCAATACTTTTCGCTTCTAAAACAACTTGATCAATGTCCATTGATCTTTCTTTTCCACGTAAATAAGGAATGACACAATATGTACAGAATTGATTACATCCATCTTGTATCTTCAAATATGCTCTAGATTTATTTTCAAATTCATTGGTAGTTAAATTTTCAAATTGAATATTATCTAATGATTCAATGATACGAATTGGTTTTCTATCTTGGAAATATGTTTCAACATATGAAGGTATATCCTTTTTGTGTGCTGTTCCAACTATAATATCTGCATCATCTATTTTTCCATCATTTAATTGACTATAGCAGCCTACCATACAAACAGCTTCCCTTGGATATTCTCTTTTTATGCGATGTAGCATCTTTCTACTTTTTTGAGATGCCATATTTGTGACAGCACAAGTAAAAATAATTGCGATATCCGCTTCTTCTTCAAATGATACACGTGTGAATCCTTTTTCCTCTAATGCCTTTGCGACACTTTCACATTCATAAGAATTCACTTTACATCCTAAGTTATATACAGAGAATTTCATTATTGTGCCCTCTCTGTCATTTCCGAAACAATTGCACAAGCATACATAGCAGCTGTTTCGGCACGCAATATTCTTCTTCCTAAAGAAATACAATTAAAATCATCATTCATTAAAGCATCCACTTCATTTTGTTCGAAACCACCTTCTGGACCAATTACTACCATAATGCTTTGTTGATTTTGAATGACATCATGTAATTTATTTCCTTTTATATTCTCTTTTTCAAATGCCAATAAATTGCATTCTTGTTTATATAAATGCAAATCTTTTATATCTATTACATCACGAATTACAGGAACTCTATCTCTTTTACATTGTTCCGCAGCTTGTTTTAAAATTTGATTATATCGATCTGACTTATCTTTTTTCGCTTGTACGACACAACGCTTTGAAGTAAAAGGAATAATTTCAGTAACACCTAATTCACATGCTTTCTGTAATACCAATTCAAATTTTTCTTTGCGTATTAATGCGACTGCTAAAACAAAATGAATTGGTAATTCTCTATCAATTGTATCTTCTTCTATTACTTCAGCCACGAAGTCATCCCCTTTTGTATATGCTTTTGCATAGAAGCCTTTTCCATCATAAACAAGTCGCACGATTTCATTCTCTAATCGTACAACTGTTTTTGCATGATGTTTCTGTTCTTTCGTGAATACATATTCATCACCAACAGAAACTAAGTGATCAATAAAAAATTGTTGCATACCTATATATTTTACATAGAAATATAAGAAAAAGCATCCTATATGAACTTGT
>CACXEN010000130.1 GCA_902766675.1 uncultured Erysipelotrichaceae bacterium | reverse complement strand
CCATGTGGGTGATATTTACCCATCGTATCACCAACAATACGAGCACATTTTCTATGTGGTTTATCTGGCCAGTTATTTAATTCACTCATTGCATAGAGAATTCTTCTTTGAACTGGTTTTAAACCATCTCGTACATCTGGTAAGGCACGTGCCACAATTACCGACATTGAATATTCTAAGAAGTCACGTCGGATTTCTTTTGATAAATCTGTCTCTGTTATATTACCAGGGTCAAAATTATCTTCATCAAATTCCATAAAGTCATCTAATCCCATACGTTACCTCCTTACACATCCAAATTCTCAACGAAGTGAGCATTTTCAACTATGAAGTTCTTTCTAGGCTCAACTTCTTCACCCATTAACATACTGAAGTTTTGATCAGCTTGTTCAGCGTCTCCAACAGTTACACGTATTAATGTTCTATTCTCAGGGTTCATCGTTGTTTCCCATAATTGTTCAGCATCCATTTCACCTAGACCTTTATATCTTTGAATACTTAGTCTATCGCCCATTTCTGCTTTAATCTTTTCTAATTGACTATCTGTATATGCATATTTCACCGCATTACCTTTTTTCACTTGGAATAGAGGTGGTTGAGCAATATAGATATAACCTTCTTCTAATAAAGGTCTTAAATAACGATAGAAGAATGTTAGTAATAGGGTACGAATATGTGCTCCATCAACATCGGCATCGGTCATAATAACAATCTTGTGATAACGCAATTTAGATGTATCAATTTCATCTAAGATGCCGCAACCAAAAGCAGTAATCATTGAACGAATTTCTGCATTTTCAAATATACGATGTTGTCTTGCTTTTTCTACATTTAGAATTTTTCCACGTAATGGAAGAATTGCTTGGAAATGAGAGTCTCTACCTAATTGTGCAGATCCTCCAGCTGAATTACCCTCGACGATATAGATTTCACAAATTGAAGCATCTTTACTAGAACAGTCTTTTAATTTACCTGGAAGGGCACTAATTTCTAAACCATTCTTTCTTCTTGTTGCTTCACGCGCTTTCTTAGCTGCCATTCTAGCTTGTGATGCTAAACTAGCTTTATCCACAATCATTTTTGCTTGATCAGGATTTTCCATTAAGAAACGTTCTAATTGTTTACCAAAAATATTAGATACTACTTTTCTTACTTCTGTATTACCTAATTTTGTTTTTGTTTGTCCTTCATATTGAGGATCTGGATGCTTAACAGAAATAATTGCTGTGATACCTTCTTTACAGTCATCACTTGTTAGATTTTCATCTTTTTCTTTTAAGAATCCATTTTCTTTTGCATATTTATTAATAATACGATTTAAAGCTAAGCGGAAACCTTCTTCATGTGTTCCACCTTCAACAGTATTGATATTATTACAGAATGTATAAACATTTGGATTATATCCATCGTTATATTGGCAAGCAACTTCTACTTGAATACCATTTTCATGACCTTCTGAATAAATAATATCTTCATGTACTGCAGATCTGTTTTTATTTAAAAATGCGACGTATTCTTTTAAACCACCATCAAATTTATAAGAATAGTGTTGTTTCTTTTCATCTTCTTGTCTTTCATCATTAAATTCTAGGCAAATTCCTTTGTTTAAGAATGCAAGTTGGCGAATACGATCACGTAATGTTTCATGTTCATATACTGTTGTTTCAGTAAAAATTGTTGGGTCTGCTTTAAAACGTATTTTTGATCCATGTTTATCTTTATCACACTTACCAACAACTTTTAATTCATCTTTTGGTTTTCCACCATCTTCAAAACGAATAAAGTATTCTTGTCCATCATGGAACACAGATACTTCTAACCATTCAGATAATGCATTTACTACACTGGCACCTACACCATGTAAACCACCAGAAACTTTATAAGCACCACCACCAAATTTACCTCCGGCGTGTAATACAGTAAAGATTGTTTCGATTGTTGATTTACCAGTTTTTTCATTTATACCAGTAGGCATACCACGACCATCATCTTCAACAGTTACAACATTATCTTTATCTACTGTAACAGTAATAGTAGTCGCAAATCCTGCCATTGCTTCATCGATACCATTATCAACAATTTCCCATACTAAATGGTGAAGTCCTTTTACTGAGGTAGATGCAATATACATACCTGGTCTTTTTCTTACAGCTTCTAGACCATCTAATACTTGAATATCTGAATCATCATACGTATGTGAAGATACTGTTAAATCTAATTCATCATCAAGCACTGCTTCATCATCTAAAATTTTTTCTTCACTCATTGCATACCTCCTATAATCTTTCCATCTTTTATTTCATATTCCTTGAAATTCATACCATCAAATTTATGAATTTCAGTTGTTGTGATAATACATTGATTTTCTCCAGCTAGTCTTTTTAATAAATTCTTTTGATGTATATCATCTAATTCACTTAATACATCATCTAGAAGTAATACTGGATTCTCATTTGTTTGTTTTTTAATATATTCAATTAATGCTAATTTGAAGGATAATATCGTCATTCTTTTTTGACCTTGAGAAGCTATTTGTATTAATGGTTGTCCATTCATTTTAAATATAATATCTTCTCTATGAATTCCTTCTGTTGTTACATGATATTCAATATCTTTATTTCTTATATTTTGATATAAATGAATTAATTCATTTTTAATATCATCTAAATTTTCAATACAAGATTTATATTCAATTTCAATTTTTGTTGGATCATTAGATATATCTTGATATATAGATGTGATTGTTTGATTCATCAATTCAATGAATTTTTTTCTTTCTTGGATAATAATAATTTCATTCTCAATTAATTTTTCATCCAATACATTTAAATAGTTTTCATCTAATTTATCTCTTTTTAATAGATTGTTTCTATCTTTCAATATATTTTGAAATTGATTTAAAGCATTTAAATATTTTTTATTAACTTTTGTAATTTCTTGATTGATTAATTTTCTTCTTTCTTTTGGTAAATCATTAAATAAGAATAAGTCATCTGGTGAAAATAATATGACATTTAATATACCTACAAATTCACTTGTCTTTTTGATTGGTATGTCATTCACAATCAAACTCTTTCCATTTGGATGAATAATTGTTTGTAATACATATTCTTTATCCTTTGTTTGAATTGTGGATTGTATTTTAGAAAAGGGTTGATTATCTTTAATTAGTTTTTTATCTTCATTAATTCGATGTGATCTAGTTAATGATAAATAAACTAAGCTTTCTAATAAATTGGTTTTACCTTGTCCATTATTTCCACTAATAATATTCATTTGATTAGAAAAATGAATATTTAAATTTTCATAATTTCTATAATTTTTTAAAGAAACATTTTTAATAATCATTCTTCCACCACATATTTTTTATTATTAATGTAAATAATGTCACCTTTATAAAGTTTTCTACCTCTTCTATTTTCTTTTTCACCATTTACTTGAATATCTAATTCTTTGACTAAAATTTTTGCTTCACCTCCTGAATCAGCAATATTTTTTAACTTCAAAAATTGTTGTAAAGTAATATAGTTTTTAACCTCTTTTTTACCCATAATTTTATCCATAAAAACAACATAAAAATTATACCATAAAAACCTATAAAAATCCTTTATTTATGCACTTTTTTTGTATTTTTTAGACATAAAAAAAGGCTTTATTTTAAGCCTTATTTTTACCTAGTTATATGTTCTTACAGGAAGTACTAATTCTACGATAGATTTATCATTATCATCGGTGATAATAAATGGTCTCATTTGTCCTGTAAATTGTATTTTTATGGATGTTCCTTTTAAAGCTTTTAGGGCATCTAATACATAATTTCCTGAAAAACTAATATCTAATGGTTCACCTTCATATGTACCAATTAATGGTTCAATAGATTCACCAATTTCTTGGTTTTTATTTGTTAATACGATTTCATCACTTGAACATTGTAATCTATTGATTGTCATATTATCTGTTTTAATAAATATTGAACGATCAATTGCATGAATTAAGTCATATCTATCCATTATGAGAGTAGATGTAAACTCTTTTGGAATTAATTTATCTGTTTCAGGATATCCACCTTCTAATAATCTAGTTTGAAAAATAGTATCTTTTGAAATAAATTGTGCTTTTTTATCACTAATATTAATTTCAATATCTTCATTATTATCTACTAATACAGTGGCTTTTAATTCATTTAATCCTTTTGCAGGAATTGTAATATTGAATTCATCTTGAATATCAGATTCAATAATTTTCTTAGATAAACGATAAGAATCAGTAGCAGTACAAGCTAATTCACCATTATTTAGTGCAAAATTTACACCTGTTAATACTGGTCTTGTTTCTTTAGAAGATGTTGCGAATGCAGTTTGATCAATAATTTCACAGAATGCATCAGCTTTCATTGTGAATGATTTAGAAGGTTTAGAAAAATCAATATTAGGATAATCTTTTGGATTCATTCCATTGATTTTAAATTGTGCATTACCTCCAGAAAATCTAGATAATGTACCATCTAAAACTTCTACATCAATATCTTCTGCATCTATCTTTCTAACAATTTCTAATAAATATTTAGATTCTACTAAGATTGATCCATCTTGTTGAATATTTAGATGATTATCATCATTTTGTGTAATTGTCTTTTTAATAGATACATCAGCATCACTACCTGTGATTGTTAATATTTTATTTTCTGCTTCTATTTTAATTCCTCTTAATGCAGGTTGAGGAGAATTTAGAGAGATAGAACGACTAATCATTTGTAATACAGAATATAATTCATTTTTTAAGATAGAAAACTGCATAATAACCTCCGCGTTTATATTTATATATTTATTTTAGTTTAATATATTTATTAAGACTGTTGATATGTGGAAAAGTCCAAAATATATTAATTTACCTAACCATTTTAGCATTTCACACTGTGTAACAAAAGTGGATAATTGTGTGAATTTATGTGGATATTTGTTGTTCAATTTCTTTTATAGCATTAGCGAATGCATGGTCTTTTTTCATTTGTGATTCAACTTTTGAACAAGCACTAATGATAGTTGAGTGATCTCTACCACCAAATTCTTCGCCAATTTTAATATATGGAATATCTAATAATTTTCTACATAAATAGATAGATATATGTCTAGCATTTGCGATATTTTTAGTTCTTGTTTTAGAAGTAATTTGTTGGCGAGTTAATCCATAATAATCCGCAACAACTTTTATGATTTTTCTAGGTGATAATCCTGTTTTATCAGAAACAACTGCTTGATTCTTTAAAGCATCCATTACAGTTTCAAATTTAATGACATCACCTTCAGGTTGATAAATAATAGCGTTGAATAGAACTTGATTTAATGCACCTTCTAAAGCACGTACATTTCCAGAAAAATTAGAAGCTATATAAGCCAATCCTTCTTCTTCAATATCAACATCATATCCATAACCACTTTGTTTGATTTTATTTTTAAGAATAGCTAATGATGTTTCAAATTCTGGAGAATCAATACCTACAGATAAACCACTTGAAAAGCGAGTAATTAAGCGGCTTTCTAATCCTTTAATTTCTGTTGGTAAACGATCAGAAGCTAAACATACTTGTTTATGATTGTTTACTAATTCGTTATAAATTGTGAAGAATATTTCATGAGATTTTTCTTTACCTGCTAAGAATTGAATATCATCCACAAGTAATAAATCCATAGTGTACATATAATGTTTAAATGCATCAATTTTGCCTTCTTGAATAGCATTTACGACCATCTCAACAAATTTCAAAGCTTCCGTATAATAAACTTTTTTTGTTGGATCATTCTTTAATACATAATTACCAATGGACATCAATAAATGTGTTTTACCTAAACCAGAGTTTCCATAAATAAATAAAGGATTAAAGAATTTACCTGGATTAATAGCACAAGCAAGAGAAGCAGCTTGTGATTCACGATTACAATCACCAATAACGAAGTTATCGAATGTTCTTTCAGGTTGAATTGTCATCGATTGAAAATCAGCTTCATTAAATTCAGGAATAGGGGAAACAATATCAGAATAAGAAGGTAATTCATGTTGTTGATAAACTTCCACAAATAGTGGATTATTAAAATCTAATACATCAATTAATGCGGAAGTTATAATATCAATTTGATTTTGACAAATTTGCTTACATATAATATCTGGAGCTAATATAATTGCTTTATCTTCAGTCAACTCATAAAGAGAACATTGACTGTAAAATTGGTTAACCATAACAGGTTCAATGTTCCGATTTGTTTTTAAATAATCTAATACTCTATTCCATACCTCAACGAGGTATTGTTCTCTCACAAAAGTCATAAAATAGTCCTCTAATAAAATAAGTCGTACAACAATAATATGATAAAAAGTAGCATAATTCCACAAAAAAATTGTTGAAAAAAATTTATCCACAATG
>CACXEN010000129.1 GCA_902766675.1 uncultured Erysipelotrichaceae bacterium | reverse complement strand
CATTGACGTAGTAGAGAATTGAATGTAATATAGATACGTTATCAGCCCTTTTGAAAGGGTCTGTAACCGCACAAAAAAGGGAATAAGTGTTGAAAAACCCCCTTCATGGCGCGTCTTAAGATAAAAGTCAGGAGGTGTTGAAATTGTACGCAATTATCGAAACAGGCGGAAAACAGTTAAAAGTTGAAACAGGCGAATCTATTTTCGTAGAGAAAATTGAGGGCGAACCTGGAGATGAAGTTGTTTTCGACAAAGTAGTATTAGTTAGTGATGCAACTACAAAAGTGGGCACACCATATGTGGATGGCGCTAAAGTTACATGCAAAGTTGAAAAACAAGGCAAAGAAAAGAAAGTAGTAATCTTTAAATACAAACAAAAGAAAGGTTCTACAAGACGTAAACAAGGTCATCGTCAACCATATACAAAGTTGACTGTAGAATCAATTGAGGCATAGGATGATTCACATTTGCTTTACAAAAGAAGATAATCACTACACTGCATTGAAAATGCAAGGACATGCAAATTCAGCAAATAGTGGTGAAGACTTAGTTTGTGCAGCAGTTAGTGCAATCGCTTATGGATTAGCAAATGCGTTAAATGGGATGTTTGATGAATCAAATTCAAGTTTTGAAAACAATGTAGCAAATCTATTGATTCAAAATCCTAATGAAACGACTGATAGTATTATGAAAGTTGCTTGGTATCAACTTGAAACAATACGACTATCCAATAAAGAATTCATTGAAATTGAAATCGCGGAGGTATAATCATGAAATTTGTATTAGATATTCAATTCTTCGCTAGTAAAAAAGGTGTTTCGTCCACAAAGAATGGTCGTGACTCAGCTGGTAGAAGATTAGGTGCTAAAAAAGCAGATGGGCAATACACAAATGCTGGTTCTATCATTTATCGCCAAAGAGGCACAAGAATTTTCCCTGGGAAAAATGTAATGCGTGGTGGTGATGATACATTATTCGCAACAGTTGCTGGTATTGTACGTTACGAGCGCTTAGGCAAGAATAAGAAACAAGTTTCTGTGTATCCACAGGAAGCTTAAAGACTGTTATAATTACTCCTGAGATAGCTCAGGAGTTTTTAATTCATTGAGGAAATATGATTGATTTAGTAAAACTACATGTAAAAGCAGGAGATGGTGGTAGAGGATGTGTTGCATGGCGCCACGAAAAGTATTATCCAAATGGAGGTCCATTTGGTGGTGATGGTGGTCATGGTGGAGACATCTATTTTGTCGTGGACACAAATGAGACCACTTTAACGAAACTTCGTTTTACAAAAACGATAAAAGCTGGTAATGGAATGCCTGGTTTAACAAAAAAGATGCATGGTAAATCAGGTGAAGATGTTTATGTACCAGTACCTTTAGGTACGATGATACGTAATGCAGAAAATAATGACTTACTAGCTGATCTATGTGAGCCTAACCAAAAAGTTCTCATTGCCCATGGTGGAAAAGGTGGTTTAGGCAATATGCATTTTGCGACTGCTAGAAATGATACACCAGAATATGCGCAACCTGGTGAGGTTGGAGAAGCATTAGATTTACAATTGGAATTACGTTTATTGGCAGATGCTGGTTTAATTGGATTCCCATCCGTTGGTAAATCAACATTCTTATCTATTGTGACTAGGGCAAAGCCTGAAATCGCAGCTTATCCATTTACAACAATAGAACCTAATATAGGTGTTGTCTCTTTACCAGATGAGCGTAGTTTCGTATTGGCTGATATGCCAGGTCTTATTGAGGGAGCTGGTGAAGGAAAAGGCTTAGGCCATGAATTTTTACGACATATAAAAAGATGTAGAGTATTAATCCATGTGATAGATATGAGTGGTCAAGAAAGAAATCCAGTCAAAGACTATGAGATTATCAATAAAGAATTATCCATCTATGATCTAGATTTAGAAAATCGTCCACAAATTGTGGTAGCGAATAAAATGGATGATGAATATTCCGATATGTATTTAGAGGAATTTAAAAAAGCATATCCAGATTTAAAAGTTTTTGAAATTAGCGCAATACAACATAAAGGAATAGATGAAGTACTTTATGCAGCGATGGATTTAATTGAAGAAGAAAAGAAACGTGCAGATGATGAAATCGTTGAGAAAGAAGAGACGGTTGTATATCGATATGAACCAAAGCGTCCTGATTTTGAAATATTAGATTTAGGTTCTAGAAGATGGAAGGTTGAATCTAGAAAAATTGATCATTTGGTTGAACAAATTAATTTTGATTCAGAAGTAGACACGTATCGCTTTGCGATGACACTTAAGAAAATGGGTGTTGATGAAGCTTTATATAATGCTGGAGCCAGAGAAGGCGACCAAGTTATTATTGGTACATATATTATGGAATATAAGGAGTAATGTATGATTGCTTTTGTAAAAGGGTTTGTAAGTGCATATGGTGCGGATTATGTGGTAATTGAGAATAATGGAATTGGTTACCAAATTGCTTATCCACATACTGATGAAGTGCATTTAAATGAAGAATTAAGTGTATATACATATATGCATGTAACAGAAAATGATGTTGCATTATTTGGCTTTGCCTCTACTGAAGAAAAAGAATTATTTATGCGTTTAATTTCTGTAAAAGGCATTGGCCCAAAAACGGTTATGACAATGCTTGCAACACAAGGATATGACAGAATTATTCAAGCAATTGAAACAAGTGATGTAAAATCACTCAAGAAACTTCCTGGTATTGGTGAAAAGTCAGCCAGCCAAATTGTTTTAGATTTAAAAGGCAAACTTGTGGCAACAAGTGTAAATACTTCGAATAATAAAATGGATTATTCACAAGAGATATTAGATGCAATAGAAGGTTTAAAAAACCTTGGTTATAAACAAAGTGAATTATCTCATATCGCAAGTATTATGAATGAAAGTCCAAATCTTACAACAGAAGAGTATTTACGTATTGGATTATCACATTTAAGTAAATAGAAAAGGAGTGTTGGATGGAAGATACACGTATTTTATCAGCAAATGAATTAAATACAGATTTTGATTTAGAAGAAACAATTCGTCCACAAGTTCTTGATGAATATGTAGGTCAGGATTCTTTAAAAGACAATTTAAGAATCTATATCAAAGCAGCATTGGAACGTGATGAATCATTAGATCATACACTTCTATATGGTCCTCCAGGTCTTGGTAAAACGACTTTGGCTTATATTATTGCGAATGAAATGCATACGAATGTAAAAGTGGCTAGTGGACCAAGTATTACCAAAGCTGGTGAATTAGCTTCTATATTATCTGTTTTAGAAGCAGGAGATGTATTATTTATTGACGAAATACATCGTTTACCAAAAACAGTGGAAGAAGTTTTATATCCAGCCATGGAAGATTTTGAATTAGATATTATGGCAGGAAGCGAATCAGGACAAGGAAGAAGTGTTCGCTTAACAATACAACCATTTACACTAGTAGGCGCAACTACTAGAGCTGGTGATTTATCTTCACCATTAAGAGATCGTTTTGGTATCGTATCTAAATTAGATTATTATACAAACGAACAATTAGAATCGATTGTGAAAAGAACAGCACGTGTTCTAGATGTAGAAATTGAAGATGAAGCAGTTGCAGAAATTGCGAAAAGATCACGTGGAACACCACGTATTGCGAATCGTTTATTACGTAGAATACGTGACTTTGCGCAGGTATTAAATAATGGTGTTATCACAAAACAAGTAACGGATGAAGCTTTAGAAAGATTACATGTCGATGCATTAGGATTAGATGAAGTAGATATACGTTATTTAAGAGGTATTATTGAGCGATTCAAAGGTGGACCAGTTGGCTTAGATGCACTTGCGAATGCAATAAGTGAAGAATCTACTACATTAGAAGATGTTTATGAACCATATTTGATTCAAATTGGATTTGTGAATCGAACAAGTAGAGGAAGAGTTGTTACGGAAAAAGCGTATGATCATTTAAAGATCACACGCAATGATACATTATTCTAAATCTTTATTTGTTTACGGTTTTGAATAGAAAGAGAAAGTAGGGAAGTGGTGTCATTTGTTTGGCACCATTTTTTTGCGTCTTCATAGTTAAAAATGACGGGTTGTCTTAAATGAATATTACTTTGTGGTGCACTAGCATTTTCTGTAAGAATTACCAATTGTTTGTTTTTGTGTATGCCAGCCATAAATAATGGTGCATTATCTAAATAAAACAAATATGGTTCTTTATCTTTATTAAATTCATAATAACTAGAAGCTAAAATGATACATGGCGCAAAACCTTTAAAAAATGGTGAGACATCATACGTTTCTGATCTAGCATTAATCACAATCTTTTTATTAAGTGGGCATCCCCAATGCATTAAAGAGTAAGATATTTGATTATTATTCTTAGCGGCCACAATGATATCACTATTTGGAAAAACATCTTTTCGAAATAGTAATTCTTGAGAAAAATGTGATTGAGCATTTTCTACAAACTTTTGAATATATTCATTTTTGCCATCGTTAAATATATATCTTCCACACATATTAATATCTTAACAAATAAGGAAAAAAACATATAATTAAATACGTATGACACCGAAAGAAGAGAAAAGAATCTATCAAAAAAAGAAATTGCTCTATCTATTGATTATTATTCTGATTGAGTTTGTTTTATATACATTTTTCTATATCATATTTTCATTATTTAATTCGATGATTGAATTACCACCAGTTGTACGATTTATATGTCTTGTATTATTTTTTCCAATTACATATTATCTAACGAGTGTCTTAGCAAAAGGGCAATTTGTGGATAGAATAATCAATGAGAATAAGTGAGTTGTAATCGGTTACATCTTTGTGAAGTTTTGACAAATTAAAATTTATGGTATAATGCTTAGGATGACTAAAGTCATCTTTTTATAACCTTATGAAAACATTATTTAACAAAGAAATGATAAATAAGAACTTTGTCAAGCTAATGATTCTAGTATTGGTGGCTGTTTTATATGCGGCAGGCTTAAGCTTCTTGGTCAATCGTAGTGCGGATACGATTGCAGTAAATGCGATTGAAATTGATAATAAAGCACTACCAATTGCGGCAGCTATGAGTAAATCATTAACAGATGAAGCAGAAGAATTCTTAATTGATGAGAAATATCCAAAGCGTTATGCAACACGTTCTGTAGATTTATTAGAAGATACAGATAATCTTGCGGTAATTACGGATACAATCAAAAAGAGAGATTTGATTTATATCGTAGAAGCAAATGATGAATATTCTAAAATCATGACAGAAGATGGCATCGTTGGATATATGAATTCTGAATATATTACAAATTCATTAGCAAAGATATTTGACTATGAAAAGAAAACTATGTATTCAGATGGTGAATTAGAATTATTAGATGCACCAAGTGATAAAGCGAAAGTATTAGAAACATTAGAGAAGAATACTGAAATTAAAATCACTGGTACAAATGATTTACAATATTGGAAAGCAAAATATAATGGCGAAGTTGTATATGTAGATAAAGACCATTTAATGGAAGAAGAGGAAATCGAAATTATTGAAACTCCTGAAGTGAAACCAGAAGTAGCTACTGCGCCTCAAACTGAAGCAACAGAAGCTACAAAAAATACATCATATAACGGAGCTGTATTATCACCTTCCGCAGGTACAATTATGGGACCTTCTGGAAAAGAAACATATTATAACTTAGATATGAGTGGCGTCGTATCAATTATGAAAGGCGCTGGCTATGATTATGAATATTGGGTTCGTGATGATGGTGTTAAGATGTATGGTGATTATGTAATGGCTGCTTGTGCATTCAGCGTACGTCCAAGAGGATCTACAGTTGAAACATCTCTAGGAACTGCAATTTGTGCAGATACAGGTGGCTTTGCGTATGGAAATCCAATGCAAATTGATATTGCAGTAAACTGGTAATTTGTTAGAATAAGTTTATTAAATGCAGTGATTAGGAGTAGTAATTCAAATTATTACGTTTAGAGAGCTTGTGGTTGGTGAAAACAAGTCGGATGATTGAATGAAGTAGCCTAGGAGCAGTATTTCTGAAATGATAGTAGGAAATAACGTCTATGCACGTTACGCATTCGAGAAGCAAACAAAGGTGGTACCACGTTAATGACGTCCTATGTAGGGACGTCATTTTTTTATAAAAAAGGAGAAAGTATATGAAAAAAAAAAAAAAAAAAAAATATGATCATAAACTTGTAGAAGAAAATAAATACAGTGAATGGTTAAAAGAAAGTTATTTTACAGCAGGTGATAAAACAAAAGATCCATTTTGTATTGTTATTCCACCACCAAATGTAACAGGTATCTTGCATATTGGTCATGCTTGGGATAATACATTACAAGATATTATTTCTAGATATAAAAGAATGCAAGGATATGACATGTTGTATCTTGCTGGAATGGACCATGCCGGAATTGCGACACAAGCAAAAGTTGATGCAAGACTAAAAGAGCAAGGTATTTCTAGATATGACATTGGAAGAGAAGCATTCTTAGAGCACGCGTGGGCTTGGAAAGAAGAATATGCTTCAACTATTCGTAAACAATGGGCAAAACTAGGAAATAGCTTAGATTATACAAGAGAAAGATTCACAATGGATGATGGCTTTAATGAAGCAGTAAGACATGTATTCGTGCAATTATATAATGAAGGTCTTATCTATCGTGGTTATCGAATCATTAACTGGGATCCTGAAGCAATGACTGCTTTATCAAATATCGAAGTTATTTATAAAGATGATCCAGGTAAAATGTATTACTTCAATTATAAAGTTGTTGAAACAGATGATTCTTTTGTGGTTGCGACAACTAGACCAGAGACAATGTTTGGGGATGTATGTGTCGTTGTTAATCCAAGTGATGATCGCTTTAAACATTTAATTGGTAAACATGCGATTAATCCTGCGAATAATGATGAATTAATTATTATTGGGGATGAATATGTAGATGTTGAATTTGGTACAGGTGCAATGAAATGTACACCAGCACATGACCCAAATGACTTTGCGATCGCTGAAAAGTATGGACTAGAAAAACCAATTTGTATGAATCCAAATGGAACAATGAATGCGCTATGTGGAAAATATGAAGGAATGGATCGCTATGAATGTAGAGATGCTTTGGTAGCGCAAATTGAAGCAGATGGTAATTTGATTAAGATCGAAGATATCATGCATAATGTTGGTCACTCTGAACGTACAGATTGTATTGTGGAACCATATTTATCTGAACAATGGTTCGTTAAAATGAAGCCACTTGCACAAGATGTTTTAGATCATCAAAAAAATGAAGATACTAGAATTGTATTCTACCCAGAACGTTTTGGAAGAGTATTTGAACAATGGTTAGAGAATATTGAGGATTGGTGCGTTTCAAGACAACTATGGTGGGGTCATAGAATTCCTGCTTGGTATCATAAAGAAACAAATGAAATGTATGTTGGTGAAGAACCACCAAAGGACATTGAGAATTGGAACCAAGATGAAGATGTTTTAGACACATGGTTTTCTAGTGCTCTATGGCCATTTGCGACATTAGGTTGGCCAAATGAAACAGATGATTTAAAACGTTATTATCCTACATCTACGATGGTAACTGGATATGACATCATTTTCTTCTGGGTAGCTAGAATGGCTTTCCAAGCAAGACATTTCACTAAAAATATTCCATTTAAAGATGTATTAATCCATGGATTGATTAGAGATGCACAAGGAAGAAAAATGTCTAAATCACTTGGTAATGGTGTAGATCCAATGGATGTTATTGAAGAATATGGTGTAGATGCTCTTAGATTCTTTTTAACAACGAATAGTACACCAGGTCAAGATATGCGTTATATTCCAGAAAAAGTTGAAGCAGCATGGAATTTTATCAATAAGATTTGGAATGCGTCTAGATTCGTATTAATGAATTTAGATGATGATATGGAATATGAAGATATTGAATT
>CACXEN010000128.1 GCA_902766675.1 uncultured Erysipelotrichaceae bacterium | reverse complement strand
ATGAACATGACGACCATGACCACGATCACGAACATCATCACGAACACGATGAGCACGATCACGAACATGAGCATCATCACCATGAACATGATGATCCTAATGAAGGTTTATCTGAAGGCAATCGTATTCATTTAGGTGATAGCGATCATGAACATCACCATCACCACCATCATCACCATCATCATGGTGAACATGATGCAGATGAAGTATTTGACACAATCGGAATTGAAACAATCAATCATTATTCAAAAGATGATATTCAAACTGCTTTATCTCAACTAGGTGAAAATATTGTACGTGCAAAAGGTATTGTGCCAAGTCCTGAAGGAGAATGGATTTACTTCGATTATGTACCAGGTGATATTGATATTCGAAGTGGTTCCCCTGCTTACACAGGATTAATCACTGTTATCGGTGAACATGTTGATGTAAATCTAATGAAAGAAATATTCAAGGTGAAATAATGGCGGCTCCAGTATATTTATTCACAGGATTTCTAGATAGCGGAAAAACCACTTTGATTAAAGACACACTAAGTGATCCTACCTTTATGGAAGGTATGGAAAGAACATTAATATTATGTTTCGAACAAGGTGAAGTAAGCTATGATGAAAAGTTTTTAGATGATCATGGTGCATTCATTGAATTCTTCGATGCATCTACAGAATTAACAGTAGAAAAAATGAAAGAATTAGATACGATTTATCATCCTAATCAAGTCTTTATTGAATATAACGGAACAGAATCTGTATCTGAAACAATATTAAGTGGTATGCCTGCTTTTTGGCCTTTGGTTCAAATACTTACTACTGTTGATGCTAGTACATTTGAAATGTATGCGACCGCAATGCGTTCATTAATGTTTGAACAATTGCGTTATAGTGACACAATCATTTGTAATAGATGTAGTGAAGAAATATCAGGTACGATGCTAAGAGGCAATATCAAAGCAATCAATCGCCAAGCCCAAATATTCTATGAAGGAAAATTTGGTGAACCAGCTAATCTAAAAGGTGGCCTACTTCCATTTGACATTAACGCTGATGTGATTGACATCAAAGATGATGATTATGGT
Organism: uncultured Erysipelotrichaceae bacterium; assembly: GCA_902766675.1. Taxonomy (GTDB): domain Bacteria; phylum Bacillota_I; class Bacilli_A; order Erysipelotrichales; family Erysipelotrichaceae; genus Bulleidia. The sequence goes on along the minus strand of CACXEN010000128.1, from coordinate 1,751 downwards.
TTATGGTATATGGATGCAGTAGAAGATCCTAAGAAATATGAAGGTAAACGTATTATTGTCCGTGGTATGTATGCGGAAGATATTCCAGGTTATAAACAAACATTTATCTTAGGAAGACGTGCTATGGTATGTTGTGCACAAGACACAAGTCTTTGTGGAATAACTGTTACAGGCGTAAAAATCTGGGAAATGGAAAAAGGTGAATGGGTTGAAGTAGAAGGTACTTTAAAAACTGTTCCATTAGATAATGGCGGAGAAACTGTAGTGTTATATGCGGAAAGAATTCAACGCTATGAAAAACCTACAGATGAATTCGTATATTTCTCATAAAGAAAAGACACTGCAGTGTCTTTTTTATATGAATCTTCTTACAAATTCATTTTTATCATCGTATGGTTGCCAACCTGTCATCGGTTTTTGGTATTTCATGAATGTAGTCCATTCATCTAGCATTGTGCGAGATAAAATATAATCTCTTCTACCATCCATTGGTCGCCAACTTCTTTCATATGTGCCAAACATATACCATAATTCTGCAGAATGGAATGCGCCAGCATCATCACCAGGTAATTGTCTTGTGAAATAATACATATATACTGGTTGGCCGTTATGTTTATTTCTTTCTAATGCGAAATCTTTACAACCTTGATATAGAGGACCTTTTGTTTTATCTTCTAAATCTTCAGTATATAAATCATTTTTATTCGATCCAATGATGCATGGAATATTATGTATATGGTTGTTTAATACATATTCATCTAAGCTTTCTTCTAATACAAAGTCATCTACCACTGGTCCAAATGGATGTGCACCTACTTCTTCATATAATTTTGGAAGAATATCTACGAATTTTTCTTTTGGTAAATTTCTTAATTCTCTTGCGTATGTCACACCAAGTAATTCTTGAACTTTTTTTCCTATTTCATATGCTCTTTCTCTTGAAATAGAACGATAGAAATTATTATTTAAACCGCCACCACTTTGCATGATAGCACCTTTTACCATTCCCCTTGTTAGAGGAGAACTGATTAGTGTTTGCACGCTTACTGCACCAACACTTTGGCCAATTAAAGTAATATTATCTGGATTACCACCAAAGGCAGCGATATTTTTACGCACCCACTTGAGTGCTTGGATTTGGTCTAATATGCCATAATTTCCAGATGAGTGATTCATATCCTCTCTAGCTAATTCTTCTAATGCCAAAAAGCCAAATAGACCAATACGATAATTAACAGTGACTAATATCGTATCTCTAGAGGCATAGCCCATGCCATCAAATTCCATCTCGCTACTAAAGCCATGGTCAAATGAGCCACCATGATAATAAATCGCAACTGGATATCCGGTTGGGGATTTTTTTTCAGGTGCCCAAATATTTAAATATAGGCAGTCTTCATCATTCATTGGTAATGGATAGTTTAAGTCGTTATAAAACTCTTTCCCATAAAAGCCATCACTGATTTCTCTTTGTGGGCATTGGTTAGAAAAAGAAGTAGCATCGCGTACATCATCCCAACCTTTTTTTGGTTGTGGGCTTTGAAATCTTTTATCACCAATTGGAGGTTCTGCATAAGGGACACCTCTAAAAATGGCGCATTCATTCTTCACCTCTCCCCTTAGCATTCCTTGTTCAACCTTTACTTGAATCGTCGTCATTATAATCTTGTATGATACAAACGTACCTTGTCGTACATAAGTATCACTTTCCTTTCTAACCTTTAATAGAATGTAGATGAAACCTTAGTATT